>NZ_JBNQTI010000101.1:0-17015 GCF_050325825.1 Kitasatospora sp. LaBMicrA B282 | reverse complement strand
GCGCCAGCAGCTGCGGGAAGAGCGGGGAGTTCTGGGCGGCGTGCGTCCCCCCCCCCCCCCCCCCCCCCCCCCCGCCGGCCGTTCAGCCGCCCAGCCCGCGCCGGGCCAGCAGCGGCCCGAGCTCCGGGTCGCGCCCGACCACCGCGCGGAACGCGTCCATCGCCGGCACGCTGCCACCGCGCGCCAGCAGCTCGCGCCGGAACAGCTCGCCGCTCTCCCGGACCGGCCGCCCGTTGTCGCGGAACCACTCCACGGTGTCCGCGTCCAGCACCTCGGACCAGATGTAGCCGTAGTAGCCGGCGCTGTAGTCGCCCACGAACAGGTGGCTGAAGTAGGCGGTGCGGTAGCGCGGCGGCACCTCGGGCAGCGCCAGTCCGGCCGCCGCCAGCGCCTGCGCCTCGAAGGCCACCGGGTCCGCCACCGGCGCGCCGGCCGGCAGCGTGTGCCAGGCCCAGTCCAGCACCGCGGCCGCCAGGTACTCCACGGTCTTGAAGCCCTGCCCGAACCGCTCGGCGGCCGCCAGCTTGGCCAGCAGCTCGGCCGGCAGCGGCTCACCGCTCTCGTGGTGGCGCGCGTAGCCGGCCCGCACCTCGGGCCAGGCCAGCCACATCTCGTTCACCTGCGAGGGGAACTCCACGAAGTCGCGCGGCACCTCGGTGCCGGCCAGCAGCGGGTAGCGCACGTCGGAGAAGAGCCCGTGCAGCGCGTGGCCGAACTCGTGGAACAGGGTGCGCACCTCGTCGTCGCTGAGCAGGGCGGGCCCGCCCGGCGCCGGCTTGGTGATGTTGAGGTTGTTGAAGACCACCGGCTTGCGGCCGGACAGGCCGTCCTGCGGCACCAGCGCGTCCATCCAGGCACCGCCGCGCTTGGACGGGCGGGCGAAGAAGTCGGCCAGGTAGAGGCCCAGCGGCGTGCCGTCGGCCTCGAAGACCTCGAAGACCCGGGTGTCGGGGTGGTAGCCGACCAGGTCGGTGCGCTCGGTGAAGCGCAGCCCGTAGACCAGGCCGGCCGCGTGGAAGACGCCGTCCCAGAGCACCCGCTCCAGCTCGTGGTACGGGCGCAGCGCGGCGCCGTCCACGTCGAACTCGGCCTTGCGCACCCGCTCCGCGTAGAACGCGTAGTCGTGCGGGCCGAAGTCGGTGATCCCGTCCGCCGCGGCGGCCGCGCGCAGGCTGGCCAGCTCCCGCTCGGCGTTGGCCACCGCCGGCGGCGCCAGCCTGGTCAGCAGGTCGCCGACCGCCTCGACGGTGCCGGCGGTCTGCTCGGCCACCACGTAGGCGGCGTGGCTCGGGTAGCCCAGCAGGGCGGCCCGCTCCGCCCGCAGCGCCGCCAGTTTCGCGGCCAACGGGCCGTTGGTGGTCACCGCACGCTCCAGCGCCGCGTCCAGCAGCCGGCGGCGCACCTGCCGGTCGGTCAGCTGCGCCAGCGCCGGCTGGTTGCTGTAGTTCAGCAGGCTGAGCACGTACTTGCCCTCGTGCCCGCGGGCCCGGCCGTTCTCCGCCGCGGCCGCGATCTCCGCCGCCGGCAGGCCGGCCAGCTGCGCGGCGTCGTCCAGCACCAGGGCGCCGGCCGCGTTCGCCTCGAACAGGTTGCGCTCGAAGGCGGCGCAGGCGACGGCCAGTTCGCCGTTCAGCTCGCGCAGCCGGTCCTGCTCGGCCGCCGCCAGCCGGGCGCCGGCCCGGACGAACCGCAGGTGGTGGCGCTCCAGCACCCGCAGCGCCTGCGGGTCCAGGTCCAGCGTGGCGCGCGCGGTGAAGACCGCGTCCAGCCGGGCGAACAGCGCCCGGTCCAGGTGGATCGCGTCGGCGTGCGCCGCCAGCCGGGGACGGAACTCGGCGTCCAGCTGCTGCAGCTCGGCGTCGGTGCAGGCGGCGGTCTGGTTGTCGAACACGGCCAGCACCCGGCGCAGCAGCTCCCCGGAGCGCTCCAGGGCGACCACCGTGTTCTCGAAGCCCGCGGGCTCCGGGTCGGCGGTGATCCGCGCGATCTCGGCCAGCTGCTCGGCCATGCCGGCCTCCAGCGCGGGCCGGTAGTGCTCGGTGCGGATCTCGGCGAACGGCGGCAACGCGTAGGGCAGCGGGCTGGGCGCCAGGAACGGATTGTCGGTCATTCCGCAGACCCTACGCGGGACTGTCGGTCCCGCGCGCTACGGTCGGGGGCGAACCAGCCGTACACCAGTACTTGCCGTACCGGCCCGACGCACCAGACCAGCCCGACGCACCAGCACCACCCGATGGGAAGCCAGCCATGCCCGCCAGGATCGCCCTGGTCCCCGACGCCCACGGGCGCGGCGGCCGCCTGCACCGCGTCGACGAGGCGGGCGAGCCGCTCGGCGGCCCGCTGCGCACCGCAGAGCTGGCCGGCACCGTCGCCGAGCTGGAGGCCGCCGAGCAGCCGCGCTGGATCTGGGCCGCCGCCGAGTCCGGGTACGCGCCGCTGCTGCCCGAGCTGGCCGGCCGGCCCGGCGGTCCACGGCTGGGCCGCTGCCACGACCTGCGGTTGGTCGAAGCGCTGCTGCTGGCGCACGAGGGCCGTTGGGGCGCGCCCCGCTCGCTCGGCGCCGCCTGGGCCCGGCTGCGCGGGCTGCCGGTCCCGGCCGACCTGCCGGAGTCCGGTCCGGCCGAGGCGCAGGACACCCTGTTCGCCCCCGACCGGCTGCAACTGCCGCCCGGCGCCGATCCGCTGGCCGCCGTGCTGGCGGTGCACGCCGACCAGCAGCGCCGGCTGCAGGCGGTGGCCGGCGAGGCCGAGCGGGCCCGGTTCCGGCTGCTCGCCGCGGCCGAGTCGGCCGGTGCGCTGGCCGCCGCCGAGATGGCCTTCGACGGCCTGCCCTGGCGCTCCGAGGTGCACGACGCGCTGCTCACCGAGCTGCTCGGCCCGCGCCCGCACGTCCCCGGCACCCAGCCCGCCAAGCTGGCCGAGCTCGCCGTCCGGCTCCAGCAGGCGCTCGGCGGCAAGCCGTTCAACCCCGACTCGCACACCCAGGTGCTGCGCGCCTTCGCCGACCAGGGCGTCCGGCTGACCTCCACCCGGGTCTGGGAGCTGCGCGAAGTGGACCACCCGGCCGCCGAGCTGATGATCCGCTACAAGGAGCTGTCCCGGATCCACACCGCGCACGGCTGGGCCTGGCAGGACGCCTGGGCCCGCGGCGGCCGGTTCCGCCCGGAGTACGTGGTGGGCGGCGTGGTCTCCGGGCGCTGGGCCAGCCGCGGCGGCGGGGCGCTGCAGATCCCGCGGATCCTGCGCCGCGCGGTGGTGGCCGACCCGGGCTGGCGCCTGGTGGTGGCCGACGCCGCGCAGCTGGAGCCGCGGGTGCTGGCCGCGCTCTCCGGGGACGCCGCGCTGGCCCGCACCGCGGCCGGCGGCGACCTCTACCAGGCGCTGGCGGCCACCGCCTTCCAGGGCGACCGGGACAAGGCCAAGCTCGGCCTGCTCGGCGCGATGTACGGGCAGACCAGCGGCGACATCGGCCCGCTGCTGGCCATCCTGCGCCAGCGCTACCCGGTCGCGATGGGCTACGTGGAGGCCGCCGCTCGCACCGGCGAGGAGGGCGGCATCGTCACCTCCCGGCTCGGCCGCAGCTGCCCGCCGCCCTCGGACGCCTGGCTGGACCAGGCCGAGGCCGCCGAGCCCACCGAGCAGGGCGGCCGGTCCACCCGGGCCCGCGGCCGCTTCACCCGCAACTTCGTGATCCAGGCCAGCGCCGCCGACTGGGCGCTGGCCCTGCTGGCCGCGCTGCGCCGACGGCTGGCCGAGCAGTCCGGCCCGGGCGGCCGGCCGCACCTGGTCTTCTTCCAGCACGACGAGGTGGTCGTGCACACCCCCGCCGCGCTCGCCGACCAGGTCGCCACCACCGTCGCCGCGGCCGCCGAGGAGGCCCGGACGCTGGTCTTCGGCGCCACCCCGGTGCAGTTCCCGATGAGCACGGCCGTGGTGGAGTGCTACGCCGACGCCAAGTGACCGCCGCCCGCGCCGTGCTGAGCCGGCCTCAGCTCTTGCGCGCCTGCCAGGCCTCCCGGGCTGCCCGCACCACCTCCGCCAGGCCCGCCCCGGTGGAGGCGGTCACCACGGCCGCCACCGCGCCCTCCACGAACGGCGCGTCGACCAGCACCACCTCCTCCGCCCGCCCCAACTCGGCCAGCACCGCCCGGGCGGTGAGCACCGCACTGCCCAGGTCGGGCAGCACCACCACGCCGGCCCCGCCGTCCACCTCGCGCACCGCCTGCGCGATCAGCTCCGAACTGGTGCCGAGCTCCCCGTCCTCGGTGCCGGCGGCGACCGCCACCACCGCGCTCCCCCCGCCCAGTTGCTCGACCAGCTCGCGTACCCCCGCCCCGAGCAGCGGACTGTGCGACACCAGCACGATTCCCACCGAAGTCCTCATGCGCCGAAGAGTAGTGCGGGCGCCACGCCAGATCGGCGCGAACGGATGAGGAAGGGCACCCGCGTGGCGTAGGTTCGGCAACGGGCCGGCCCTGTGCGCCGGCGTCCGCCGAAGGGAGCTGCCGCCGTGAAGAAGCTGATCAACACCCCCGACTCGGTGCTCGACGACGCCCTCGCCGGGATCGCCGCCGCCCACCCGGAGTTGACCGTGGACCGGGAGCAGCGGGTGATCCACCGGGCGGACGTGCCGCGCCCCGGCAAGGTGGCGCTGGTCTCCGGCGGCGGCTCCGGCCACGAGCCGCTGCACGGCGGCTTCGTCGGCCCCGGGATGCTGGACGCCGCCTGTCCCGGCGAGGTCTTCACCTCCCCGGTGCCGGACCAGGTGCTGGCCGCGCTGCGGGCCACCGACGGCGGCGCCGGCGCGGTCCTGGTGGTCAAGAACTACACCGGTGACGTGCTCAACTTCGCGCTGGCCGCCGAACTGGCCGCCGAGGAGGGCCGCACCGTGCACACCGTGCTGGTGGACGACGACGTCGCAGTGCAGGACTCCACCTTCACCGCCGGGCGGCGCGGCACCGGCGCCACCGTGGTGGTGGAGAAGGTGGCCGGCGCACTGGCCGAACGCGGCGCCAAGGCTGCCGAGGTGGCCGAGGTCGGCCGGCGCGCGGTCGCCGCCTCCCGCTCCTTCGCGGTGGCCCTGACCGCGGCCACCACGCCGGCCGCCGGCCGCCCCGGCTTCGACCTGCCCGAGGACCAGATCGAGGTGGGCGTGGGCATCCACGGCGAGCCCGGCCGACGCCGCGAGCCGCTGCGCCCGGCCCGCGAGTTGGTCGCCGAGGTGGTGGACACCGTGCTGGCCGACCACACCCTGTCCGCGGGCGACGCGGTGATCGCCCTGGTCAACGGCCTGGGCGCGACCCCGCTGCTGGAGCTGTACGTGGTCTTCGGCGAGGTGGCCGCCCGACTGGCCGAGCGCGGCATCACCATCGCCCGCAGCCTGGTCGGCAACTACGTGACCAGCCTGGACATGGCCGGCTTCTCGCTGACCCTGACCAAGGCCGACCCCGAGCTGCTGGAGCTGTGGGACGCCCCGGTCCGCACCCCGGCCCTGCACCGCGCCTGACCGCACCCGAACCCGCCACCCCCAGGACCCCCTCGAGGACCCCGATGCGCAACGACTTCGACCAGGAACTCGCCCTCGCCTGGCTGCGCGCCGCAGCCGCCGCCGTGGAGCAGCGGCACGAGGAGCTGACCGCGCTGGACACCGCGATCGGCGACGGCGACCACGGCACCAACCTGCGCCGCGGCTTCGCCGCCGTCACCGCCGCACTCGACGAACTGCCCGCCGACACCCCGCCCGGCGCCGTCCTCACCAAGGCCGGCAGCACCCTGATCGCCAAGGTCGGCGGGGCCTCCGGGCCGCTCTTCGGCAGCGCGCTGCGCAGCGCGGGGGCGGCGCTGCCGGCCCCGGCCGCGGACCTGTCGGCGCTCGCCGACGCGCTGCGCGCGGGCCTGGTCGCGGTGCAGAAGCTGGGCGGGGCGGTGGTCGGCGACAAGACCATGGTGGACGCCTTCGAGCCGGCGGTGGCCGCGCTGGAGCGGGCCGCCTTCGACGGCTTCACGCTGCGCGAGGCCGGCGCGCTGGCGGCCGAGGCCGCCGAGGCGGGGGCCCGGGCCACGGTGCCGCTGCGGGCCCGCAAGGGGCGCGCCTCCTACCTGGGTGAGCGCAGCGAGGGGCACCAGGACCCGGGGGCCACCTCGACGGCGCTGCTCTTCCGGGCCTTCGCCGACGTGGCCCGCTGAGCTGAGCTGCGCTGCCCGCCGAGCTGCCCTGCCCTGCCAGCTGAACTGCTCCGCCCGCTGAGCTGCCCGCGGACCTCCCCCGCTGAGCTCCGCGAGGACCCGGTGCGGCCGGCTCAGTCCCGGCTGACCAGCAGCAGCAGCGCGTCGTCGTCGAGTTCCCCGCCGGTGTGGCCGAGCAGGTCGGCGTAGAGCCGCCCGACCGCCGCCTCCAGCTCGGCCACCGTGCCGCCGGCCCCGGCGACCAGCGGGCCGGCCCGGTGCTCCAGCGGGTAGAACTCGCCGGTGCCGTGCCCGCGCGCCTCCACCACCCCGTCGGTGCAGAGCACCAGCACGTCCCCGGCCCCGAACGGCTGCTGCCAGCTCTGCGGCCGGCCCGTGGCCAGCCGGCCCAGGCCCAGCGGCACCCACGGATCGGGCGAGTCCAGCACCGTCACCGAGCCGTCCGGGGCCACCCGCAGCGGCGGCACGTGTCCGTACTGGAGCAGCTCGACCGCCTCGCCGGCGCGCACCTCGACGAAGAGTGCGGTGGTGAACTCGCCGTCCGGCGCGTGCCGTTCCACGCTCGCCTCGATCCGGGCGGCGACCCCGCGCAGGCCCGGTTCGTCGTAGGCGGCCTCCCGGAAGGCGCCGAGCACCACGGCGGCGGTCTGCACCGCGTCCAGCCCCTTGCCGCGCACGTCGCCGACCACCGCCCGGGTGCCGTGCGGGGTGTCGAGCACGGAGTACAGGTCACCGCCGATCCGCGCCTCGTCGGCCGCCGAGGCGTAGCGCACCGCCAGCCGCAGCGGGCCGACCTCGGGCCCGGGGCGGCGCAGCAGGGCCCGCTGGGCCGCCTCGGCCACCGAGCTGACCGCGGCGAAGGAGGCCGCCCGGCGCATCCGCAGCTCCGCCACGTAGGCGCTGAACAGGGTGAGCGCGGCGTAGGTGATCATCGAGCCGAAGAGGAAGCGCTGGTCCTGCGCCGCGGTCACCTCGTCGTAGCGGTTGAGCCCGATCAGCGCGACCAGGCCCACCGAACAGACCGCGAGCACGCCGACCGCGGAGAGGGTGAGCGCGGCGATCGAGGGCACCACGGTCATCAGCGGCGCCAGGTACCGTTCCTTGCCGGTGGCCAGGTCGGCGACGGTGACCCCGACGATCGCCAGCAGGGCCGGGGTGGCGCGCCGCTGCCAGGACAGGTCGCGCAGGTCGACGGCGGCCAGTGCACGCCGCCGCCGGGTCCGGGGCAACCCCTGCACGGCGGAGGCCAGCGGCCGGCTGGGGCGGCGGAAGCTGAACACGTTCCGAACATTACGGACATTCACCGCCGACCGCCGCTCCGCCGCCGGAGCCGGTCACCCAGCGCCATTCCGGGTGACCTCGAGCGGCGGAGACCGACGCCTGGTGCAGGTGCGACTACTGTCGGTCGTCGGACTGTGGCGACCGTCTCACCGGCCCGTCCGTCCGACCTCCCCACGGAATACCCCTAGGGGGTATCGTGTTCTTGACCGTACGGCGCCGTCGACCCCCGGCGCCCCACCCACTCTGGAGGCTGCGATGTCCAGCACCGTCACCTACACCGTCACCGGCATGAGCTGCGGCCACTGCGAGAAGTCGGTCAGCGCCGAGCTCTCCACCCTGACCGGGGTGACCGAGGTGGCCGCCGACGCCAAGGCCGGCACCGTGACCGTCTCCTCCGAGCAGCCGCTGGCGCTCGCCGACGTCCGCGCGGCGATCGACGAGGCCGGATACGAACTGGTCGGCCCGGCCGCCTGACCCCGGCCCCGGGGGGCGCGGCCCGGCCACCGCCCCCCGACCCCAGACCCCGCGAAGGAGCCGTCCGATGAGCACCGCCACCACCGCCCCCGCCGGCATAAGCGACCGCGTCGAGCTCTCGATCGGGGGCATGACCTGTGCCTCCTGCGCCGCCCGGATCGAGAAGAAGCTGAACCGGATGGACGGCGTCACGGCCACGGTCAACTTCGCCACCGAGAAGGCCCGGGTCGACTTCGGCCCCGGCACCACGGTGGCCGACCTGATCGCCACCGTGGAACGGACCGGCTACACCGCCGAACCGCCCGCGCCGCCGGCCCCCCGGCCCGGCGCCGCGCCCGCCGCCCCGGCGGCTGCCGGCGAGGACGACCCGCTGCGGCAGCGACTGCTGGTCAGCGCCGCGCTCACCGTCCCGGTGGTGCTGCTCTCGATGGTCCCCGCGCTGCAGTTCACCAACTGGCAGTGGCTGGCCTTCGCCCTCACCGGCCCGGTGGTGGCCTACGGCGGCCGGCCCTTCCACCGGGCGGCCGGCACCAACCTGCGGCACGGCGCGGCCACCATGGACACCCTGGTCTCGCTCGGCACCCTGGCCGCCTTCGGCTGGTCGCTCTGGGCGCTCTTCCTCGGCGACGCCGGCCGGCCCGGGATGAAGCACGCCTTCAGCCTGACCATCGGCCGCGCCGACGCCGGCTCGACCCTCTACCTGGAGACCGCCGCCGGCGTCACCACGCTGCTGCTGCTCGGCCGCTTCCTGGAGGCCCGCTCCAAGCGGCGGGCCGGGGCCGCCCTGCACGCCCTGCTCGACCTGGGCGCCAAGGACGTGGCGGTGCTCCGGAAGGGCCGCGAGGTCCGGATCCCGATCGCCGAACTGGGCGTCGGCTCCCGCTTCGTGGTCCGCCCCGGCGAGAAGATCGCCACCGACGGCGTGGTGGTCGAGGGCGCCTCCGCGGTGGACGCCTCGATGCTGACCGGCGAGTCAGTCCCGGTCGAGGTGACGGTCGGCGACCGGGTCACCGGCGCCACCGTCAACGCCGGCGGCCGCCTGGTGGTGGAGGCCCGCCGGGTGGGCGGCGACACCCAGCTGGCCCGGATGGCCGAGCTGGTCGCCCAGGCGCAGAACGGCAAGGCCGCCGCGCAGCGACTGGCCGACCGGATCTCCGCGGTCTTCGTCCCGGTGGTGATCCTGCTCGCGCTGGGCACCCTGGCCGGCTGGCTGCTGACCGGGGGCGGCGCCGCCGCGGCCTTCACCGCCGCCGTCGCGGTGCTGATCATCGCCTGCCCGTGCGCCCTGGGCCTGGCCACCCCGACCGCGCTGCTGGTCGGCACCGGGCGCGGCGCCCAGCTGGGCATCCTGATCAAGGGCCCCGAGGTGCTGGAGAGCACCCGGCGGGTGGACACCATCGTGCTGGACAAGACCGGCACGGTGACCCGCGGCAGCATGGCGCTCACCGCCGTGCACACCGCCACCGGCACCTCCGAGGAGCAGGCGCTGCGGCTGGCCGGCGCCCTGGAGCACGCCTCCGAGCACCCGATCGCCCGGGCCGTGGCGGCCGCCGCGACCGAGCGGCTGGGCGAGCTGCCCGCCGTCGCGGACTTCGAGAACCTGCCGGGTCTCGGGGTGCGCGGCACGGTCGCCGGGCACCTCGTGCTGGCCGGCCGGGAGAGCCTGCTGGCCGACCAGGGACAGCCGCTGGCCGCCGAACTGGCCGACGCCAAGGCGGCCGCCGAGGCCGCCGGGCGGACCGCGATCGTGGTCGGCTGGGACGGCGCGGCCCGCGCCGTGCTGGAGGTGGCCGACACGGTCAAGCCGACCAGCGCGGCGGCCGTGGCCCGGCTGCGCGAACTCGGGCTGCGCTCGGTGCTGCTGACCGGCGACCACGCGGCGGTGGCCCGCGCGGTGGCCGCCGAGGTCGGCATCGAGCCGGCCGACGTGATCGCCGAGGTGCTGCCCGAGCAGAAGGTCGCGGTGATCGAGCGGCTGCAGCGGGCGGGCCACGTGGTGGCGATGGTCGGCGACGGCGTGAACGACGCGGCCGCACTGGCCCGCGCCGACCTGGGGCTGGCCATGGGGACCGGCACCGACGCGGCCATCGAGGCCGGCGACCTGACCCTGGTCCGCGGGGACCTGCTCGTCGCCGCCGACGCGATCCGGCTCTCCCGCCGCACCCTGGCCACCATCAAGGGCAACCTGTTCTGGGCCTTCGCCTACAACGTCGCCGCCCTGCCGCTGGCCGCCGCCGGCCTGCTCGACCCGATGGTGGCCGGCGCCACGATGGCCTTCTCCTCGCTCTTCGTGGTCAGCAACAGCCTGCGGCTGCGCCGCTTCGGCGCCTGACCCCGAGCGCGCAACCGCCGGGGACCGCAGGGGCCGGATACCCCCAGGGGGTGTCCGGCCCGAGGCGGGTCAGCGGCCGAGCAGCTCGCCGCCGTTGCAGTGCAGGATCTCGCCGGTGATGAAGCCCGCCTCGGGCGAGGCCAGGAAGTGCACCGCGGCCGCCACCTCGCCGGTCTCGCCGATCCGGCCCAGCAGGGTGCGGGCCGCCCGGCGGGAGACCTCGGCCTCGTCCAGCCGGGGGCCGAAGAACTCGGTGCCGGCCACCGTGCCGGGGGCCACGATGTTCGCGGTGATCCCGGAGGGGCCCAGCTGGGCGGCCAGGAAGTGGTTCCAGGCGTGCAGCGAGGCCTTGGACGCGCCGTAGGAGCCGGCCCCGCGCAGTGCGGCGATCGAGCTGATCGTGATCACCCGGCCCTCGCCCGGGGTGAGGCGCTCGCGCACCGACTCGGTGAGCAGCACCGCGGTCAGCACGTTGCGCTCGAAGTCGCCGCGCCAGCGGGCCAGCAGCGCGTGCGGGCCGGCCCCGAAGCCGGTCTCCCGGCTGCCGGCGTTGTTGACCAGCACGTCGATCCGGGCCGGCAGCGCGGCCAGCGCCGCCTCCACCTCGTCGGGGTCGGCCAGGTCGCAGACCAGCGGGGTGACCCGGTCGCCCAGCTTGCCCGCCGCGGCGTCCAGCACCGCGCGGCGGCGGCCGACGATCACCACGGCGTCCCCCGCGTCGACGAACCGCCGGGCGATCTCCAGGCCGATCCCGGTGCCACCGCCGGTGACGACAACGTTCCTGGCCATCCGCCCTCACTCCCGCCCAGTCGGTCCGGCCCGCCCTGTCCGTACCGGATTGCCACGATTCCTATCACGCTGGGTTGCCATGACTGCGGGGAGGGTGACGCTCGGCTCCCAGGAGCGTGTGGTATGGGCGGGCGCCCCAGTGGGCGTCTCGCGAAGCGAGAGCCAACTCACACCGTCTCGACGTAACTTTGCCGGGCCTGATACGTCTTACCTTGGTGAGAGCGGCGGACGACTGCGGAACGGCACCGCGCGGCACACATCCCCTGGATGTGTCGCGCACCCGTGGTCGACCGCCGGCCACGGGGCTCCGGCGGGGGCCCCGGGCGCGCACGGCGCCACCGGGCGCTGGGTGGGACCTGGAACGCTTTGAGCGGCCGTTCCCGGGTCCGCCCGCTCCCGGGCCGCCGTGCGCCGTCACCTCCCGCGTTCTTCGGGCCGCGGACAGGCCGAAGGCCCCGCAGCAGCAGCTGCGGGGCCTTCGGTGTGTCCGGCACCGTGCGGCTCGGGGCCGCACGGCGGGGTCAGCGCTTGTCGAGCGCGACGTAGTCGCGGATCGCGGTGCCGGTGTAGATCTGACGCGGACGGCCGATCCGGCTGGTCGGGTCGTTGATCATCTCGTGCCAGTGGGCGATCCAGCCCGGCAGCCGGCCGAGCGCGAACAGCACGGTGAACATGCTGGTCGGGAAGCCCATCGCGCGGTAGATCAGGCCGGTGTAGAAGTCGACGTTCGGGTACAGCTTGCGGGAGATGAAGAAGTCGTCGTTGAGCGCGTGCTCCTCGAGCTTGAGCGCGATCTCCAGCAGCTCGTCCGACTTGCCGAGCTGGGCCAGCACGTCGTGGGCCAGGCCCTTGACCAGCGCGGCGCGCGGGTCGAAGGCCTTGTACACGCGGTGGCCGAAGCCCATCAGCTTGACGCCGTCCTCGCGGTTCTTCACCTTGCGGATGAAGGCGTCGACGTCACCGCCGTCGGCCTGGATCTGCTCCAGCATCTCCAGCACGGCCTGGTTGGCGCCGCCGTGCAGCGGGCCCCAGAGCGCCGAGATGCCGGCCGAGATCGAGGCGAACTGGTTGGCGTGGCTGGAGCCGACCAGGCGCACGGTCGAGGTGGAGCAGTTCTGCTCGTGGTCGGCGTGCAGGATCAGCAGCTTGTCCAGCGCGTTGACGATCACCGGGTTGAGCTCGTACTCCTGGGCCGGGACCGCGAAGGTCATCCGCAGGAAGTTCTCGACGTAGCTCAGGTCGTTGCGCGGGTAGACGAACGGCTGGCCCATCGCCTTCTTGTAGGCGTAGGCGGCGATCGTCGGCAGCTTGGCGATCAGGCGCACCGTGGACAGGTGGCGCTGGTCGGCGTCGAACGGGTTGTGGCTGTCCTGGTAGAAGGTGGACAGCGCGCCGACCACCGAGGAGAGCATCGCCATCGGGTGCGCGTCCCGCGGGAAGCCCTGGAAGAAGCGCTTGACGTCCTCGTGCAGCAGGGTGTGCTGGGTGATCTCGCTGTTGAACTCCGCCAGCTGGTCGGCGGTCGGGAGCTCACCGTTGATCAGGAGGTACGCGGTCTCGATGAAGCTGCCGTTCTCGGCCAGCTGCTCGATCGGGTACCCGCGGTAACGGAGGATGCCGTTGTCACCGTCCACGAAGGTGATCGCGGACTTGTAGGCAGCGGTGTTGCCGAAGCCGTTGTCCAGGGTGACCAGGCCGGTCTGCGGGAGCAGCTTCGAGATGTCGAAGCCGGAGTTCCCAGCAGTGCTCTCGACGACGGGGTACTCGTACTCGCCGTCCTGGTACCGCAGTACTACCGAGTTGTCGCTCACGTCTTCCTCACCGACGATATGAAAATCCGCTTCCAAGTGCCCTACCCGTCCACCCTCCCCCATCCGGAGGACGGCTGCGCACCCGGGGTGGCCCAAAAGAGCCTCGCACTACAAGAACCGACGTCCGGGCCAGTCCATACCGCACAAGATCGCGGCAAGACTAGGCTGGTCCATCAATTTCTTCACGTCAAGATACCCCCGCAAGGCCCACTATCCCCACCTCACCTCCGGTGATCATCTAGTGGACAATCGGTGGTCGAGGGCTGAATGGCGGCGTCCCGCGCTCACCGCCCGCACCGCCTGACCGATCGCCTTGCGCGAACCGACCAGGACGACCAGCTTCTTCGCCCGGGTGACCGCCGTGTACAACAGATTGCGCTGCAGCATGGTCCAGGCCGAGGTGGTGACCGGAATCACCACCGCCGGGTACTCGCTGCCCTGCGAGCGGTGGATGGTGACGGCGTAGGCGTGCTGGAGCTCGTCCAGCTCGTCGAAGTCGTAGGGCACCTCCTCGTCCTCGTCGGTGAGCACGGTGAGCCGCTGGTCCTCCACGCTGAGCGAGGTGACCACCCCGACGGTGCCGTTGAAGACGCCGTTCTGCCCCTTCTCGTAGTTGTTGCGGATCTGGGTCACCTTGTCGCCGACCCGGAAGGTCCGCCCGCCGAACCGCTTCTCGGGCAGCCCCTCGCGCCCCGGCGTGACCGCGGCCTGGAGCAGCGTGTTGAGGTTGCCCGCCCCCGCCGGGCCGCGGTGCATCGGGGCCAGCACCTGGACGTCGCGCCGGGCGTCCAGCCGGAACCGCTGCGGGATCCGGCGGGCCACCACGTCCACCACCAGGCCGGCCGCGCGCTCGGTGTCGTCCTCCACGAAGAGGAAGAAGTCGGGCAGGCCGTCGGTGAGCGGCGGCTTGCCCTCGTTGATCCGGTGCGCGTTGACCACCACGCCGGACTGCTGGGCCTGCCGGAAGATCCTGGTCAGCCGCACCGAGGGGATCGGCCCCTCGTCGGCCAGCATGTCCCGCAGCACCTCGCCGGCACCGACCGAGGGCAGCTGGTCCACGTCGCCGACGAAGAGCAGGTGCGCCCCCGGCGCCACCGCCTTGACCAGCTTGTTCGCCAGGATCAGATCGAGCATGGAGGCCTCGTCCACCACCACCAGGTCGGCGTCCAGCGGCCGGTCCCGGTCGTAGGCCGCCTCCCCGCCCGGCCGCAACTCCAACAGTCGGTGTACGGTCGATGCCTGGTGCCCGGTCAGCTCCGCCAAGCGCTTGGCCGCCCGCCCGGTGGGCGCGGCCAGCAGCACCTTGGCCCGCTTGGCCAGCGCCAGGGTGACGATCGACTTGACGGTGAAGGACTTGCCGCAGCCCGGACCACCCGTCAGCACCGCCACCTTCTCGGTCAGCGCCAGCCGGACCGACTGCTCCTGCTCGGGCGCCAGCTCCGCACCGGTCCGCTCGGCCAGCCAGGCCAGCGCCCTGCCCCAGTCCACGTCGGCGAAGCCCGGCATCCGGTCGGTCTCGGCCCGCAGCAGCCGCCGCAGTTGGCCCGCCAGCGAGACCTCGGCCCGGTGGAACGGCACCAGGTACACCGCGGTGACCGACTGCTGTCCGTCGCCCGGCAGGACCTCCCGGACCACCCCCTCCTCGACCACCAGCTCGGCCAGCGACTCGATCACCAGGCCGACGTCCACCTGGAGGAGCTTCACCCCGTCGGCGATCAACCGCTCCTCGGGCAGGTAGCAGTGGCCCTGGTCGCTGCTCTGCGAGAGCGCGTACTGCAGGCCCGCCTTGACCCGCTCCGGACTGTCGTGCGGGATCCCGACCGCCTGGGCGATCCGGTCCGCGGTCAGGAAGCCGATGCCCCAGACGTCGGCGGCCAGCCGGTAGGGCTCGTTCTTCACCACCCCGATCGAGCTGTCGCCGTACTTCTTGTAGATCCGCACCGCGAGCGAGGTGGAGACGCCGACCCCCTGGAGGAAGACCATCACCTCCTTGATCGCCTTCTGCTCCTCCCAGGCCGCCGCGATCATCCGGGTCCGCTTCGGCCCGAGCCCGGGCACCTCCACCAGCCGGGCCGGCTGCTCCTCGATCACGGTCAGCGTCTCGATGCCGAAGTGCGCCACGATCCGCTCGGCGAACCGCGGCCCGATCCCCTTGATCAGGCCCGACCCCAGGTAGCGCTGGATGCCCTGCACGGTGGCCGGCAGCACGGTGGTGTAGTTCTCCACGGTGAACTGGCGCCCGTACTGCGGGTGCGAGCCCCAGCGCCCGTGCAGCCGCAGCGACTCGCCCACCTGCGCGCCGAGCAGCGCGCCCACCACGGTCAGCAGCTCGCCGCCACCGCGGCCGGTGTCCACCCGGGCCACCGTGTAGCCGGTCTCCTCGTTGGCGTAGGTGATCCGCTCCAGCACGCCCTCCAGCTCGGCCAGCTGCCGCTGGCCGGGCACCTGGGCCGTGGACTGCTGCCCCGCCATCCGGGGACCCCCTAACGCCGCTACCGCACGCGCACCGCCTGCACCCTGCCCGATGCACGCTACCGCGCCCGGCGGACACCCCGGGCCCGCGATTGTGACCCGCCCGGGCAGGGCCGACGATGACAGAGGAGGACCCATTCGCCTTGCCCGGCGCCGCCGCCCGGCGCTGCGGACCGCAGAGGAGCGGACCCACCATGCTCACCACGTCCTACAGCCCCGGCACGCCCAACTGGCTCGACCTGGGCAGCCCCGACACCGACGCCGCCCAGGCCTTCTACTGCGCCCTCTTCGGCTGGACCTTCGCCTCGGCCGGGCCCGATGCCGGCGGCTACGGCTTCTTCCGGCAGGCCGGCCGGACCGTCGCCGCGATCGGCCCGCTGACCGAGCAGGGCGCCTCCTCGGCCTGGACGCTGTACTTCCAGACCGAGGACGCCGACCAGACCGCCGAGCTCGTCGAACAGGCCGGCGGCACCGTGCGGGTCGGGCCCTTCGACGTCTTCAGCCACGGCCGGATGGCCGGCTTCACCGACCCGACCGGAGCGCGGTTCGCCGTCTGGCAGCCCGGCGACACCGCCGGGCTGGACGCCGTCACCTCCGTCGGCACGCTCAGCTGGACCGAGCTGCACACCACCGACCCGGCGGCGGCCAAGGCCTTCTACGGCACCGTCTTCGGCTGGCTGACCCAGGACGTGCCGTTCGGCGACTTCACCTACACCGTGGTGAACCCCGCCGGCGGCGGCACGGACGCCAGCCAGGGCGGCATCGTCGGCCTGGTGGCCGAGGACCGGACGGCCGGTGCCGGCTCCTACTGGCAGCCGTACTTCGAGGTGGAGAACGCCGATGCCACCATCGCCCTGGCGCTGCAACTCGGCGGCACCCAGCGCAGCCCCGCGGTGGACGAGGCGGGCGTCGGACGGTTCGCCCAGCTCGCCGACCCGCACGGTGCGGTCTTCGCCGTCATCAAGGGTGCCCAGGCCTCCTGAGGGCGGACCGTCCCAGGGCGGGCCGTCGAGCGGGTCGGCGGGTCCGCCGTAGGGTGACCGGCATGAACGATCTTGAGATCCGCCCGGCGACCGCCGCCGACATCCCCGCCATCGTCGCGATGCTCGCCGCCGACTCGGTCGCCGCGGGCCGCGAGACCCCCGACGACCTCGCGCCCTACTACGCGGCCTGGGAGCGGGTGGCCGCCGACGCCAACCAGCACCTGACCGTGGCCACCCGCGGCGGGCGGGTGGTCGGCACCCTCCAGCTCAGCGTGATCCCCGGCCTCTCCCGGACCGGGACGACCCGGGCGATCGTCGAGGCGGTCCGGGTGCACGCCGACGAACGCGGCCACGGGCTCGGCACCGTCCTGATGGACTGGGCCGTCGAACGGGCCGGCGAACTTGGCTGCTCCCTGGTCCAGCTCACCTCCGACCGCAGCCGCACCGACGCGCACCGCTTCTACGAGAAGCTGGGATTCACCGGGTCGCACATCGGATTCAAGAAGCAGCTCTGAGGGACAAACGCGAAGAAGCCCCCGACCGGATCGGTCGGGGGCTTCTTCTGAAGAATTGTTCGGCGGCGTCCTACTCTCCCACAGGGTCCCCCCTGCAGTACCATCGGCGCTGTGAGGCTTAGCTTCCGGGTTCGGAATGTAACCGGGCGTTTCCCTCACGCTATGACCACCG
>NZ_JBNQTI010000100.1:0-31824 GCF_050325825.1 Kitasatospora sp. LaBMicrA B282 | reverse complement strand
CGCGCCGCCGGCCAGGGCCACAGCGGCGGCCCGAGCCGCGGCAGTGGCGGACGCGGGCCCCGCCGCCGCTCGCCGCTGCTGGCGGCCGGGCGCGTCGTGGCCTGCCTGACCTCCCTCGCGGTGCTCGGCACCTGCGGCTTCACCTGGTACGAGGTGCACTCGCTGACCAACGGGATGACCACCTCCAGTGCCCTGGAGGAGATCGAGAAGGGTGCCCCGCCGCACCTGGACGGCTCGGTCAACCTGCTGCTGATCGGTCTGGACAGCCGCAAGGACATGGACGGCAACGACCTGCCCGGCGAGTTCGTCCAGGACGAACTGCACGCCGGTTCCAGCAGCGAGGTTGGCGGCTACAACACCAACACCCTGATGGTGATGCACATCCCGGCCAACGGCGGCCAGGTCACCGCGCTCTCCATCCCGCGCGACGACTACGTGCAGACCGTCGGCGCCGACGGCAGGATGCACAAGATCAAGGAGGCCTACGGCATCGCCAAGGCGGCCGCCGAGGCCAAGCTGGCGAGCAAGGGGCTCTCCAAGGCCGACCTGGAGCGGCAGAGCCGGGAGGCCGGGCGCAAGGCCACGCTGGCCACCGTGCAGAGCTTCCTCGGCATCCCGATCGACCACTTCGCCGAGGTCAACCTGGTCGGCTTCTACGACATCGCCAAGGCGGTGCAGCCGATCACGGTCTGCCTCAACCACGACACCAAGGACCCGGCGATGGCCGGGCAGGGCTCCGGCGCCGACTTCCACCAGGGCCTCAACACGCTGAACGCCTCCCAGGCGCTCTCCTTCGTCCGCCAGCGGCACAACCTGGCCGGCGGCGACTTCGACCGCACCCACCGCCAGCAGGCCTTCATCTCCTCGGTGGTGAAGAAGCTCAAGGACCAGGGGGTGGTCGGCGACCTGGGCAAGACGCAGCAGCTGCTGGACGTGGTCAAGAAGGACGTGGTGACCGACGACAAGTGGAACGTCCTCGACTTCGCCCAGCAGGCGCCCAACCTGACCGGCGGCCACGTCGAGGCCAACACGCTGCCGATCGCCGGCTTCGCCACCATCGGCGGCGAGGCCGTCAACAAGGTCGACCCGGTGCAGATCAAGCGGATCGTCCAGCAGTTGATCGGCCGCGACCCGGCTCCGGGCGGCGGCTCGGTGGCGGACGGCGGCGCCCAGCCCACGGCCCCCGCCCCCGGCCAGGACCCGCCCGCCGCGCCGAGCCCGTCGCCCGACCCGGCCGAGCGGCCGAGCGGCACCGTCGACGTGGTCAACGCCTCCGGCCAGCCGCACGCCGCCGAGACCGAGCTGAAGGCGCTCACCGCCCTCGGCTTCACCGAGGGGCGGGCCACCCAGGCCACCCGGCAGAGCCGCACCACGGTCGGCTACGGCAGCGGCGCCAAGGACGCGGCCGACCAGGTCGCCGCCCGCTACGGCGTCGCCGCGGCGGCGAGCAACGCGCTCAAGCCCGGGCACGTCCTGCTCACCCTGGGCGTCGGCTTCACGCCGACGACCGCGACGCCGTCCGCCGCGGCGAGCACGCCGGCCGCCACCCCGGGCTCCGGGGACCCGGCGGCGGGCCTGCCGATGCAGGGGCCGGCCGTGAAGATGGGCGGGATCCCGTGCGTCGACTGAGCTGAGTCGCTCGCCGGGGTCCCCGGGGCCGTTTCCGGACGGCCCCTCCCCCAGGGCATAGTGGGACCCATCCCGCCCTTCGATCGGAGTACCACCTGTGATCATCGGCCTGGCGACCGCCGTGACGGCCTCGACCTGCTACGGCCTCGGCTCGGTCCTCCAGGCGGTCGGCTCGCGCCGCTCCGCCCGCGAGGAGGGTGCGGCCGGCGGGCAGGTCACCGAGCACGGCGGGCCGAGCCTCAGCTCCACCGCCAAGGCCGTGGTCACCTGGGAGTTCATCCTCGGCACGGTGCTCGACTTCGTCGGCTTCCTGCTCGGCGCGCTCTCCGCCCGGCTGCTGCCGCTCTTCCTCTGCCAGACCGTGATCAGCGCCAACCTGGTGATCACCGCGCTGTTCAGCGTCAAGCTGCTCGGCATCAAGCTGAAGCGCCCGGAGTGGGTCGCGATCGGCGTGGTCTGCGGCGCCCTGGTGCTGCTCGCCACCGCCGCCGGTCACGAGGGCACCGGCACCACCTCGATGACCACCCACTGGTGGGTGCTGGCGGTCTCGATCGCGGTGGTCGGCGGCGGCTCGCTGCTGGTGCGGCGGCTCGGCACCACCGGGGCGATCGTGGCCGGCCTGGTCTCCGGCCTCGGCTTCGGCGCGCTCGGCATCGGGGTGCGGATCCTGAACGGCGTGGACCCCTTCGACCTGGGCACCCTGGTGAGCGATCCGGCGCTGTACGCGATCCTGATCGGCGGCCTGGGCGGGATGTACCTGCACACGGTGGCGCTGCAGATCGGTTCGGTGAACGGCGCCACGGCCGCCCTGGTGATCGGCGAGACCGTGGGGCCGGGCATCGTCGGGGTGCTCTGGCTGGGCGATGCCACCCGGTCCGGGCTGGCCTGGCTGGGGCTGCTCGGCTTCGTGCTCGCGGTGGCCGGCGCGGTGGCGGTGGCGCACTACGGCGAGGGCGAGGGGGCCTTGCAGGTGGAGGCGCGGGAGCGGACGGCGGTCGGCTGACCGGGCGTGCTGCCGGCCGGGCAGGTGCGGCCGGGCTCAGTCCGTGCGCTGGCGCGGCACCCGCTGGCAGCGCGGGCAGAAGTAGCTGGACCGGTTCATCCAGGCGGCCCGCCGGATCTCGGTGCCGCAGCGGTAGCAGGGCAGGCCCTCGCGGCCGTAGGCGTCCAGCGACCGGGAGAAGTAGCCGCTCTCGCCGTTCACGTTCACGTAGAGGCTGTCGAAGCTGGTGCCGCCGACCGCGAGCGCCGCGGACATCACCTCGCGCGCGTTGGCCAGCAG
Source organism: Kitasatospora sp. LaBMicrA B282 (assembly GCF_050325825.1). Taxonomy (NCBI): domain Bacteria; kingdom Bacillati; phylum Actinomycetota; class Actinomycetes; order Kitasatosporales; family Streptomycetaceae; genus Kitasatospora; species Kitasatospora sp. LaBMicrA B282. Next base: position 28,913 of record NZ_JBNQTI010000100.1, on the reverse strand, counting down.
GGTCTGCGCCAGCGGGCGGGTGAGGGTGGCCGTGGGGCGGTCGTAGTGCAGCTTGGAGCGCCAGAGCGCCTCGTCGGCGTAGATGTTGCCGACCCCGCTGATCAGGCTCTGGTCGAGCAGCGCGCGCTTGACCGTGGTGCGCTTGGCGCGCAGCGCGGTGAAGAAGGCGGCCTCGTCGAAACGCGGGTCGAGCGGGTCGCGGGCGATGTGCGCGAGGGACTGCGGCAGGCCGTCGGCGTCCGCCGGCTCGACCGCCAGGTGACCGAAGGTGCGCTGGTCGACGAAGCGCAGCTCCCGGCCGCCGTCGGTGAACCGCAGCCGGACCCGCAGGTGGGTCTCGTCCGGGGTGGCCGGGTCCTGCACCAGCAGCTGGCCGCTCATCCCGAGGTGGCCGAGCAGCGCGAAGCCCCCATCGGTGAACGGGAGCCAGAGGTACTTGCCGCGCCGCCGGGCCTCGCCCAGGGTCACCCCGGCGAGCCGGGCGGCGAAGTCGGCGGCGCCGGCCGGCTGCCGCCGCACGGCCCGCGGGTGGCGGACCTCGGCGGCGGCGACGGTGCGGCCGGTGACCCAACGGGCCAGACCGCGCCGCACCACCTCGACCTCGGGAAGCTCCGGCACGATGGCGCTCCTAAGCGGCCGGTGCGGCCGGGCTGTCGCCGTACTTGGCCTTGATCGCGCGCCAGGCGCTCTCGGCGGCCTTCTGCTCGGCCTCCTTCTTGGAGCGGCCGGTGCCGCTGCCGAAGGCCTCGCCGGCCACCTTGGCGGCCGCGTTGAAGGTCTTCTCGTGGTCCGGGCCGGATTCCTCGACCACGTACTCGGGCACGCCGATGCCCACCGAGGCGGTGAGCTCCTGCAGGCTGGTCTTCCAGTCGAGACCGGCGCCCAGCTGGGAGGACTCCGCGATCAGCGGGTCGAAGAGGCGGTGCACGAACTCGGTCGCCGACTCCAGGCCCTGGTCCAGGTAGATGGCGCCGATCACGGCCTCGACGGTGTCGGCGAGGATCGAGGACTTGTCGCGACCGCCGGTGCCCTCCTCGCCCTTGCCCAGGCGGATGAAGGTGCCGAGCTCCAGACCGCGGCCGACCTCGGCGAGCGCACGCGAGTTGACCACCGCGGCGCGCAGCTTGGCGAGCGTCCCCTCCGGCACGTCCGGGTGGATGCGGTAGAGGGTGTCGGTCACCACCAGGCCCAGCACCGAGTCGCCGAGGAACTCCAGGCGCTCGTTGGTGGGCAGACCGCCGTTCTCGTAGGCGAACGAGCGGTGCGTCAGGGCACGTACCAGAAGGGCGCGCTCGAGTTGGTACCCGAGGCGCCCTTCCAGCACGTCGTATGCGGTCGAGGCCGGCCCGCCGCCCGGTTCACCCCCGCTTTTGCGGGGACCCGACTTGCGGGAGGAGTGAGCGTCCGACATCGATCCGTCCACCCCGCCGATCAGACCGAGAGGACCTGGCGACGGTTGTACGTGCCGCAGCTCGGGCACGCGATGTGACCGAGCTTCGGCTCGTGGCAGCGGTCGCACGCCACGAGGGCCGGGACGACGGCCTTCCAGTTGCTACGGCGGTGGCGCGTGTTGCTGCGCGACATCTTCCGCTTCGGAACAGCCACGGCTAATTCTCCTGGTTCTCGGCGAGACCCTCACGGGTGTCGCTGTTCTCGGTTCCACGCCGCGGATCAGCGGCCGTGCTACGGGCCTCGTCGCCGGTTCCGGCGGAGAGTCCCTGCAAAGCCGCCCACCGGGGGTCGACGGCGTCGTGGTGGTGGTCCGGGTCGTCGCTGAGTCGCGCTCCGCACTCGGAGCACAGGCCCAGGCAGTCGTCCTGGCACACCGGCTGCAGCGGCAGTGCGAGCACCACCGCGTCACGCAGCACCGGTTCGAGGTCGAAGAGGTCGCCCTCCAACCGGTAAGTCTCGTCCTCGTCCTCCTCGGACAGCTCGTCCTCGGCGGACTGCCTGGTCCGGCCGCGCTCGTCGGTCTCCGGGTAGTAGTACAGCTCCTGGAAGTCGACGTCGAGGTCGTCCTCGACGGGCTCCAGGCAGCGCACGCACTCACCGGTCACGTGGGCCTCGGCGGTGCCCGTGACGAGCACTCCCTCGACCACGGACTCCAGGCGCAGTTCCAGGGCCATCTCGCTGCCGACCGGGACGCCGATGACGTCCGCGACGCCGAAGCCCTCGGGGGCCTGGAAGGTCCGCTCCACCGTGCGCATCGAGCCGGGGCGACGACCGAGCTCGTGCGTGTCGAACACGAGGGGGTCGCGGTGGTCGAGGCGGTTCACGGTTCTCGGCTTCCTGGCGGCGGGCGCATCGCTGCGCTACGCGAGTGGTTGGTTCGTTCCGGTCCGGCGCAGTTACGCGGGCAGCCGAACGGTCCGGCGGCAGAGAGCCGGAGTGGTCAGCGTACCCGACCGGACGCCCAGGCCCAACTTCGCAGTCCGGGCGGCCAAGCTCCGCAAGGGCCGCACGGCTGTCAGCGGCCGCCGAGCTCCCGCAGCCGGGTCATGTCGATCATGCTGGTGTCGAAGAAGCTGGTCTCGTCCAGCGCGGCCGGCTGAACCGGCTGCACCGGCTGCTGCTGCGGGTAGTAGGCCGGGTCGTAGCCGCCCTGGGCGGGCGGGTAGCCGGGCGCCTGCTCCTGGTAGTAGCCGGCGGCGTACGGGTCGCCCTGCTGGCCCTGGTAGTACTGGCCCGCGTACGGGTCGCCGTGCGCGGCCGCGGCGCCCTCGTAGCCGTTCGGGTAGGCCTCCTGGTAGCCGCCCTGGGTCGGGTCGGCGTAGGGGGCCTGGTGCGGCTCGGCGTACTCCGGGGTGCCGTAGCCGGCGCCCGCCGGGTAGCCGGCGCCCTCGGTGCCGCCCTGCCAGCCGCCCTGGGCCGGGGCCTCCTGCGGCCAGCTCTGCTGCACCGGGACGTCCTCCTGGTACCAGGGCCGCTCCTCCTCGCCGTCGGCGAAGCCGGCCGCCACCGCCTCGGCCCGGTCCTTGAGCTGCTGGGCCTCGTCGGCGGCGGCCAGATAGGCGCCCAGCTCGTCGATCGGGGCCTTGCCGAGCAGCTTGTCCCGACCCCGGCCGACCGCCTCCAGGGTGCCGCCGAGCACCGCCTGCAGGGTGGCGAGCTTGGCGTCCACGTACTCGTCGACCTCCGGGCTGGGGCTGCGCCCGCCCTGGAACTCCTCGCCGTCCTCGGACTCGTAGCCGCCGTCGCCGCGCAGCTTGTCCCGGCCGCGGCCGACCGCGCCGAGCGTCTTGGTCAGCACCACCTCGAAGTTGGCCAGCTTGCTGTCGACGTAGTCGTCGGCCTCCTGGCGCTTGACCGCGACCTCCTCGCGGGCCTCGCCGAGGATCTTGTCGGCCTCGGCCTGGGCCCGGCGGACCACCTCGGTGTCGGAGATCAGCGAGCCGCGCTCGGCGTGCGCGCCCTGGATGATCCGCTCGGCCTCGCCGTGCGCGTCGGCCACCACCTGCTCGTGGTCGGCCATCACCGACTGGGCCTGGGCGAGCTCGGCCGGCAGGGTCTCGCGCAGGTCCTGCAGCAGGGCCACCAGCTCGGCCCGGTTCACCACACAGGAGGCCGACATGGGCATCGCGCGGGCACTCTCGACCACGGCGATGATCTCGTCGACTCGGTTCTGCACGTCCACGGGCTTCTGTCTTTCCGTGAGTACCGCTGGCGGGACTACAGACTGTACGTCAGAATCCGCCGGCTCCGGCCCGCTACTGGGCGGCCCGCTCGGCCAGCCGCTCCACCAGCCGGTGGTGCACCATCGGCGGGATCAGGTGCGAGACGTCGCGGCCGTACGAGGCCACCTCCTTGACCAGGGTCGAGGAGAGGAAGCTGTAGGTCGGCGAGGTGGGCACGAAGAGCGTCTCGACGCCGGTCAGGCCGCGGTTCATCTGGGCCATCTGCAGCTCGTAGTCGAAGTCGCTGACCGCGCGCAGGCCCTTGACGATGGCCGGGATCTCCCGGTCGCGGCAGAAGTCCACCAGCAGGCCGTGGTGCGACTCGACCTTGACGTTGCCGTACTGCGCGCAGGTCTCCTCGATCATCTCGATCCGTTCCTCGATGGTGAACAGACCCTGCTTGTTCTTGTTGATCAGCACCGCGACGTGGACCACGTCGTAGAGCTGGGAGGCCCGCTCGATGATGTCGAGGTGCCCGTTGGTGATCGGGTCGAAGGAACCCGGACAGACGGCGCGGCGCATTGCGGTGTGCTTCCCTCTCCGTTGTGGCTCGGCGGTGGTGCCGGGCGCGGGGTGGCTCCGGGCGGGTCGGTCGTCCCCGGGCGGGTCAGACGGCCTGCCCGTACCAGAGCGTGCCCTCGCCGTAGCGGCGCGAGCGGAGCGCTTCGAAGCCGCCGGGCCAGACGAACTCCCCGCCCCTGGTGCTGCGCTCCACGGTGACGAGTGCGTCGTCCGTGATCCAGCCCCCGGCCCGGAGTGTGATCAGCATCTCGCGCAGCTCGGCGTCGGCGACCACGTAGGGCGGGTCCAGGAAGACCAGGTCGTAGGGCTGCTGCGGAGCCGGGCCGGCCAGCACCCGCTCGGCCCGCTCGGCCCGCACCTCGGCCCCGGGCAGCGCCACGGTCTTCACGTTGGCCCGGATCACCCGGGCCGCGGCGCCGTCCGCCTCCACCAGCAGCACGTGCGCGGCGCCGCGGGAGAGCGCCTCCAGGCCGACCGCGCCGGAGCCGGCGAACAGGTCGAGCAGCCGGGCCCCGGGCAGCGTGCCGCGCAGCGCCTCCAGGGTGGAGAACATCGCCTCACGGGCCTTGTCGGAGGTCGGGCGGGTACCCCGCCCCGGTGGTACGGCAAGGCGGCGGCCGCCGGCCGCCCCTGCGATGACGCGGGTCATGGTGTCCTCTCTGGATGTCCCGTGACCACGCTATACGGGGCGGGCGGCGGCACCGTGAACCGGGCGCACCACCGGGCGCCCGGTCCCCCCGGTCGGTCTTACTCCTGCTTACTCCTGGGGGCTGGCGCCGAGCAGGGCGGGCGAGGCGTAGCGGGACCAGGAGAGGCAGCCGTCGGGCGGGCAGTACTCGGGGCGGCGCGGGTCGTGGCCGAGCTCGCGCAGCTTGGTGCGGACGGAGTCGGGCGTGCGGCCGAAGCGGGCGGCGATCCGGGCGATGGTCTCGCTCTCGTGGAACCGCCGGACCAGCTCCTCCTCGTGCTGCGGCACCCAGGGGGCGCCGTGGCCGGGGTAGAGCTCGCGCAGCACGTCGCGGTCGGGGATGGGCTCGGAGACGTCGGCGACGATCGCCAGGGCGCGCAGCGCGCGGTTCAGCGCGATCCGCAGGCTGGCGACGTCCTCCACCGGCAGCCGGAGCCGGCCGCTGGCGATCGGGTCGGCCGACTGGCCCTCGCGCCAGCCGGTCAGCGTGAGGGTGACCTCCCGGTCGTCGTCGCTGGCGAGTTCGACCCGGAAGACCTTGTCGCCGAGCGGGAGCTCGTTGAGGTGACGGAATGCCATGCAGGACCCCCAAGTGTCGTGCCGGGAACGCGGCTTGACGCTGCGTCCCGAACACCTGAATTCTCCCGCGGAGCACTGACAATCGCCGGGTCCACGAAGGGTGGTCGGCATACCGAGCGACTGAATCGGCCCCCGTTGCGGAGCGACTGATTCAGCCCCCGTCGCGGAGCGACTGATCAACCCTTGTCGAGGAAGGCGGCCCGGTCCTCGTCGAGCAGCCCGGCCAGCGCCGCCCGCAGGTCGCCGTGGTCGGCCAGCTCCGGGTCGGCGTCGACCAGCGCCGCCGCCGCGGTGCGGGCCTCCGCGATGACGTCCTCGTCCTCCAGCACCGAGAGCACCTTGAGCGAGGACTTCACCCCGGACTGGGCCTGCCCGAGCACGTCGCCCTCGCGGCGCTGCTCCAGGTCGATCCGGGAGAGCGCGAAGCCGTCCAGGGTGCCGGCCACCGCCTCCAACCGGGCCCGGGCCGCGCTGCCCGCCGGCATCTCGCTGACCAGCAGGCAGAGCCCGGGCGCACTGCCGCGGCCGACCCGGCCGCGCAGCTGGTGCAACTGGGAGACCCCGAACCGGTCCGCGTCCATGATCACCATCGCGGTGGCGTTCGGCACGTTGACCCCGACCTCGATCACCGTGGTGGCCACCAGCACGTCCACCTGGCCGGCGGTGAACCGCCGCATCACGTCGTCCTTGGCCTCCGGGGCCAGCCGCCCGTGCAGGATCTCCGTCCGCAGCCCGGCCAGCGGCCCCTTGGCCAGGTTCTCGGCCGTCTCCACCACGCTGAGCGGCGGGCGGCGCTCGTCGCTGCCGGCACCGCCGTCCTCGCCGCCGAGCTCGCCCCCGACCTCCTCGGGGTCCGCCGGATCGGCCTTGCGGCGCTTGCGGCCCGCCTTGGGCTCCTCCGGCTCGTCGCCGATCCGCGGGCAGACCACGTAGGCCTGGTGGCCCTTGGCCACCTCCTCGCGGATCCGCTCCCAGGCCCGGGCCAGGAAGTTGGGCTTCTCCAGGGCCGGCACCACGTGGCTGGCGATCGGCGAGCGGCCGGCCGGCAGCTGGTCCAGCACCGAGGTCTCCAGGTCGCCGAAGACGGTCATGGCGACGGTGCGCGGGATGGGCGTGGCGGTCATCACCAGCAGGTGCGGCGGGCGGCCGCCCTTGGCCCGCAGCGCGTCGCGCTGCTCCACGCCGAACCGGTGCTGCTCGTCCACCACCACCAGGCCGAGGTCCTGGAACTGCACCTTGTCCTCGATCAGCGCGTGGGTGCCGATCGCGATCCCGGCCTCGCCGCAGGCCATGTCGAGCAGCACCTGGCGGCGGGCCGCGGTCCCCATCGAGCCGGTGAGCAGCGCCACCTTGGTGCCGATCTCGGAGCCGCCGAGCATCCCGCCCTCGGCCAACTCCCCCATCATCTCGACGATCGACCGGTGGTGCTGCTGGGCCAGCACCTCGGTGGGCGCAAGCAGCACCGCCTGCCCGCCGGCGTCCACCACCGCGAGCATGGCGCGCAGCGCGACCAGCGTCTTCCCCGAGCCCACCTCGCCCTGCAGCAGCCGGTGCATCGGGTGCTCGCCGGCCAGGTCGGCGAAGACCTCGGCGCCCACCGCCTGCTGCCCCGCGGTCAGGGTGAACGGCAGCTTGGCGTCGAAGGCGTCCAGCAGCCCGCCGGCGCGCACCGGCCGGGGCACCGCGGGCAGCGCGTGCGCGGCGGCCCGGCGCTGGGCCAGCGCGACCTGGAGCACGAACGCCTCGTCCCAGCGCAGCCGGTCCCTGGCCCGCTCCAGTTCGGCCTGGTTGCGCGGGCGGTGGATCAGCTCCAGCGCCTCGGACAGCGGGAGCAGCCCGCGCTCGGCGCGCAGCGCCTCGGGCAGCGGCTCGCCGACCGCGCCGAGGTGGGTGGTGAGCGCCATCTCGATCGCCAGCGCCAGCTTCCAGCTGGGCATCTGGGCGCTGGCCGGGTAGACCGGGATCATCCGCCCGGCGAACTGCCGGGCGGTCTCGGTGCCGCCGTCCTCCGCTCCGTCCGCGTCGAGCAGCTGGTAGTCCGGCGAGGCCAGCTGGCGGGTCCGGTTGAAGACCCCGACCTTGCCCGCGAACAGCCCCTGCAGGCCGGGCTTGAGCTCCTTCTGCCGCCACCCCTGGTTGAAGAAGACCAGCGAGAGCCGCCCGCGCCCGTCGGTGACCACCACCTCCAGGCGGTCGCCCTTGCGGCCGCGGAACGGGATCAGGGTGACCTTCTCGATCCGGGCCAGCACGGTGACGTGCTCGTCGACCTCCAGCTCGTCCAGGCTGGTGAGCTGGCCGCGCTCGGCGTACCGGCGCGGGTAGTGGTGCAGCAGGTCGCCGACCGTGCGCAGCTTGAGGCTGTCGGCGAGCACCTTCGCGGTGCGGTCGCCGACCAGCTTGGTCAGGGGTTCGTCGAGCGCGGCCATCACGCCCTATTGGACACCACTCGGGTGACAGAACGGGCCCGCCCCGACCTACTCCACCCCGATGAGCAGCGGCGCGCTCTCCTGGCCGCCGGCGAAGACCACCGTGTCGACCTCCGGGCGCTGCCGCCGGGCGTGCGCCACCAGGTGGTCGGCCAGGTCCGCCGGGGCGCCCTCGCCGAGCACCAGGGTGACCAGTTCGCCGCCGGCCGCGAGCATCCGGGAGAGCACCTCGGCACCGGTGGCGGCGATGCCCCGGCCGATCACCGCCACGTCCCCGTCGATCAGGCCGAGCACGTCGCCGGCCTGGCAGACCCCGGCCATGGTCCAGGACTCCCCCTCGGCCACGGCCAGTTCGGCGTACCGGGTGGCGCCGGCCGCGGAGGTCATGGCGACCACGTCCTCGTCGAACCGGCGCCCCGCCTCGTGCACCGCGAGCGCGGCCAGCCCCTGCACCGGGGAGCGGGTGGGCAGCACCGCGATCCGCACCCCCTCCTCGCGCAGTTGCTCGGCCGCCGCCCCGGCGCCGGCCCGCAGTTCGGGGTCGTTGAGCAGCACGATCACCTCGTGCGCCCCGCTGCGGCGCACCGCCTCGGCGAGTTCGGCACTGGACGGCGGCGCGTCCGGGTCGGCGGCCAGCACCGCGGCCCCGGCGGCCCGGCACAGCTCGGCCAGACCGGCTCCGGCGACCACGCTGAGCACCGCCCGCTCGGTCGGCCGGTGTTCGGTGGCGACGCCGGAGCGGGCCGCGGCCTCGGCGAAGTGGGTGATCCGGATCCGGTGCGGGCGCCCGGCGACCACCCCGGCCTCCACGGCCGCCCCCGCGTCGTCCACGTGCACGTGCACGTTCCACAGCCCGTCGCCGCCGCCCACCACCAGCGAGTCGCCGAGCTCGGCCAGCCGGGCCCGCAGCGCGGGCAGCGCGCGGTCCGGGGCGTCCAGCAGGTAGATCACCTCGAAGGCCGGGTGCCCGGGCAGCCGCTCGGGCTCGGCCGCGCAGGCGCCCTCGGAACGGGCCGGGGCGGCGACCGGCAGGTCCTCGCCGAACGCGACCGGGCCCATCGGCTGCTGGCCCGCCACCGCGTCGGCCAGCGCGCCGAGCACCGCCACCAGGCCGCGCCCGCCCGCGTCCACCACCCCGGCCCGGGCCAGCACGTCGAGCTGCTCCGGGGTGCGCAGCAGCGCGGCCCGGGCGGCCTCGTGGGCGGTGGCGGTCACCTCGGCCAGCGGGCCGCAGGTCCGGCCGGCGGCCTCGGCAGCGGCCCGGGCCACGGTCAGCAGGGTGCCCTCGACCGGGTCGGCCACCGCCTGGTAGGCGGCCTCGGAGCCGCGGGCCAGCGCCCGGCGCAGCGCCGGCGGCTCGCCGCCCTGGGCGGCCAGGACCTCGGCCGTGCCGCGCAGCAGCTGGGCCAGGATCACCCCGGAGTTGCCCCGGGCGCCGAGCAGCGCGCCCTTGGCCATCGCCTTGACCGCGCCGGCCAGGGCGGGCGCGGCGCCGTCCTCGAAGCACTGCTCGACGGCGGCGGCAGCGGCCTCCACGGTCAGGTAGAGGTTCGTCCCGGTGTCCCCGTCCGGCACCGGGTAGACGTTGAGCGCGTCGATCTCCTCCCGGGCCTGGCCGAGGGCGGACAGCGCGAGGCGGCACCAGGTGCGGACGGCGGTGGCGTCGAGCGTCTCCAGCACCGGGTCTCCTCCAGGTGAACGCGGCGGCAACGGGGCGTTGCCGTGGGGTGGGGCTGCGGATGGGGCTGCTGGCAGGTTATCGGGGCCCGGCGGCCCGGCCGGGCGGAGTCGCAGGAGCCGGCCGGTGGGGCGCTGAGCTGCCCGGGAAGCAGAGCGATCTTCGGTCGAAGCATGGTAGTTTCGTGAAGCGCGAGCAGTCGTTGTATGCTGCTCCGGTTGCCTGGAACAACCCGGGCTCCCCCCTTGAACCGATCCGGACCACGCCGAGTGGCCAGGGTGGATCAGCCGGGGTTTTTCGAACGTAACTGATCTGAAGTCTTGGAGTGACTCCTGTGGCTGCCAACTGCGACGTCTGCGGCAAGGGGCCGGGCTTCGGCAACAACATCTCCCACTCGCACCGCCGTACCCGCCGTCGTTGGAACCCCAACATCCAGACGGTGCGCGCTGTGATCGGGCGGACGCCGAAGCGGCTCAACGTGTGCACCTCGTGCATCAAGGCCGGTAAGGTCTCGCGCTGACGCGCAGACCGGTACTGCCGGTCCTCCGGATCGCCGATCCACCCTCGGGTGGGTCGGCTTTCTGCTTTTCCGGTCCCCGCGACTTTCCCCGTCCCCGCGGCTTTCCCGGCCCCCGCAGCCTGCTGCGGGGGCCGGACCTGCTCAGCCGCGCAGCCGCCAGCCGTGGTCGACCGGTCCGATCCCCGCGCCCAGCGCGAAGCCGGCCCGGATCGCGCCGGTGACGTACTCCTTGGCGGCGGCGACCGCGTCGGGCAGCTCCTGCCCCTTGGCCAGCTCCGCGGCGATCGCGCTGGCCAGCGTGCAGCCGGTGCCGTGGGTGTGCCGGTTGTCGTGGCGCGCGGCCCGGAACCAGTACTCCTCGCCGTCCCGGCCGGCCAGCAGGTCGGTCGCCTCGCCCGGCAGGTGGCCGCCCTTGACCAGCACCCAGCGCGGACCCAGCGCGAGCAACGCGTCGGCGGCCGGGCGCATCTCGCCCTCCTCCAGCACGGTGATCCCGGTGAGCTGCGCCACTTCGTGCAGGTTCGGGGTGGCCAGGGTGGCCAGCGGCAGCAGCCGCTCGCGCACGGTGGCCACCGCCTCGGCGGCGAGCAGCGCGTCACCGTGCTTGGAGACCCCGACCGGGTCCACCACGATCGGCGCGTCGACGTCGGCCAGCAGCTCGGCGACCGTCTCGACCAGCTCGATCGAGGCCAGCATGCCGGTCTTCACCGCCTGCACCCCGATGTCGTCCACCACGCTGCGCAGCTGGGCCCGGACCGCCTCGGCGGGCAGCTCCCAGTAACCCTGGACCCCCAGCGAGTTCTGCGCGGTGACGGCGGTGATCACGCTCATCCCGTGCACGCCGAGGGCGAGCATGGTCTTCAGGTCGGCCTGGATGCCGGCGCCACCGCCGGAGTCGGAGCCGGCGATGGTCAGGACGCGGGGCGGGGCGGTGCCGAGCGGTGCACTGGTGGACGCGGTGATGGACATACCGCCAACCTACCGGGCCGCCCTCACAGCACGGCCTCCGATTCCGCCCAGCGGTCCGGCGGCACGGTCTTCAGGTGGGTGACCGCCTCGGCCACCGGGACCAGCTGGATCTCGTTGCCGCGCAGGGCGGTGAAGTGCCCGAAGGCGCCCTTGTGCACCGCCTCCACCGCGTGCCAGCCGAACCGGGTGGCCAGCACCCGGTCCCGGGCGGTGGGGGTGCCGCCGCGCTGGGTGTGGCCGAGGATCACCGGGCGAGCCTCCTTGCCCAGCAGGTCCTCCAGCTCGCGGGCCAGCCGGGTGCCGATCCCGCCGAAGGTCCGGTGCCCGAACTGGTCGACCGCGCCGTGGTCGAACGGGAAGGTGCCGGGCACCGGCGTGGCCCCCTCGGCCACCGCGATGATGGCGAACGTCTTTCCCCGGGCGAACCGCTCCTCGATCATCCGGGCCACCGCCTCGATGTCGAAGGGCTTCTCCGGGATCAGGATGCCGTGCGCACCGCCGGCCATCCCCGCGGTCAGGGTGATCCAGCCGGTGTGCCGGCCCATCAGCTCGACCACCATCACCCGCTGGTGCGACTCGGCCGTGGTCTTCAGCCGGTCGATCGCCTCGGTGGCCACGTGCACGGCGGTGTCGAAGCCGAAGGTGACGTCGGTGGCGTCGATGTCGTTGTCGATGGTCTTGGGCACGCCGACCACCGGCAGCCCGGCGTCGCTGAACAGCTTGGCGGCGGTCAGGGTGCCCTCGCCGCCGATCGCGATCAGCGCGTCGAGGCCGAGCCGGCCGGCCAGCTCGGTGGCGTGCTCCACCGCCCAGTGGATCTTGTCCCGGTGCACCCGGGCGGAGCCGAGGATGGTGCCGCCGAGGGTGAGCAGGCCGGTGACGTCGTCGTGGCCGACCGGCCGGGCCCGGCCCTCGATCAGACCGCGGAACCCGTCCTCGATGCCGAGGATCTCGTCGCCGTGCACGTCCAGGCCCCGGTGCACCACCGAGCGGATCACCGCGTTGAGGCCGGGGCAGTCGCCGCCACTGGTCAGCACACCGATACGCATGCTGGGAAGCCTAGGGGCGTCCGCGGCCCGGCCCGGGCTCCAACACTCACCCGTTCGGGCGAAGGAGGACCGCCCGCGCGGACGGCCGCCGCGGCGGCCGGGCCGGACCGAGCCGGGCCGGGCCGGGCCGGCCACATCACCCGGCGACGGCCGCGGCGCTCGGCGACCGTCGGATCACTCGGCCGCGAAGTGGTCCCACCCGGCGGTCCGGTCCCAGGGAGCCCCGTCCACCGTGACCCGGCCGGTGCGGCCCACCCCCGCCGGCCCGGTCACCTGGCCGACCACCCGCCAGCGGGCCGGCAGCTGGGCACCGGCCGGGAAGGTGGCCGCGATCGCGTGGTCCTCGCCGCCGGAGAGCACCCAGACCAGCGGGTCCACCCCGACCGCCTGCCCGATGTCGGCCATCTGCGCGGGGATGTCGAAGTCGGCCGCGTGCAGGTCGATGTCCATCGCGCTGGCCGCGGCCACGTGGCCGAGGTCGGCGACCAGGCCGTCGCTCACGTCGATCATCGCGGTGGCGCCGAGCTCGGCGGCCGCCGGGCCGGCGTGGTAGGGCGGTTCGGGGCGGCGGTGCGCCTCCACGAAGGCCCGCGGGGAGCGGAAGCCACGGGAGAGCACGGTCAGGCCGGCGGCCGACCAGCCCAGCCAGCCGGTCACCGCGACCACGTCGCCGGCCCGCGCGCCGGACCGGGTGACCGGCGCGCGGCCCTGCAGGTCACCCAGGGCGGTGATGGCCAGCGTGATGGTCTCCCCGCGCACCACGTCGCCGCCCACCACGGCGGCGCCGGCCACCTGGCACTCGTCGCGCAGCCCGTCCATCAGCTCGGTGGCCCAGGTGGTGGGCAGCTCGGCCGGCACCACCAGGCCGAGCAGCAGCGCGGTGGGCACCGCACCCATGGCGGCGATGTCCGCGAGGTTCTGCGCGGCCGACTTGCGGCCGACGTCGTAGGCGGTGGACCAGTCGCGACGGAAGTGGCGGCCCTCGATCAGCACGTCGGTGGTGGCCACCACCCGGGCGTCCGGCGCCTTGATCACGGCCGCGTCGTCGCCCGGGCCGAGTTCCACTCCGGGAGTGAGCGGCAGCCGGGCGGTGAGCTCCCTGATGAGTCCGAACTCGCCGAGCTCGCCCACGGTCCCCTGCATGTGCCCACCTCTCCGGGTTTCGCTGCCGGGCGCGCGGCGCGTGCCCCGCGCGAAGCGTACGCCCACCGGCCTGCCGCGGGTCTCCCCTCCCCGGGGCGGGGCACGGTAGCGTGGTGATCCAGTCCTTGCGGCGTGCCCGCGCCCACCCGAGTCCCGCGGGCCGCCCGTTGTCCTCGCTCCGCCACCCCGAGCCGCCGGGAGGTCCTCCGTGGTACAGGCATACATCCTGATCCAGACCGAAGTGGGCAAGGCCACTACGGTGGCCGAGGCCATCGGCAAGATCGAGGGCGTCCTCCAGGCCGAGGACGTCACCGGCCCCTACGACGTGATCGTGCGCGCCCAGGCGGACACGGTCGACGAGCTGGGCCGGCTGGTGGTCGCGCAGATCCAGCAGGTCGAGGGGATCACCCGGACGCTGACCTGTCCGGTGGTGCACATCTAGCGGGGGCGCCGCGGCAGCGTCCCCGGCTCCCCCACACAGCGAGGTGGGGGAAACAGCGTCCCCGGGGTGGAACCCCGATATTTCTCTGTTCCTCTCTCTCCCTCCTCCCACTTGATTTGGTCCCACCTCCCCCCCCCCCCCGCTCCCCCCCCCCCACCAAACCTACCGGTTGCTCCCCCCTCCTCTCCTGCTTCCCCCACCTCGGTCGTCGCCGGGCCCGGCGTCAGCGCAGGCCGGTGGAGCGGCGCAGCGCGGCCTGCAGCAGGCGGTCGATCAGCTCCGGGTAGGGCACCCCGGTGGCCTCCCACATCTTCGGGTAGGCCGAGATCGGGGTGAAGCCGGGCAGCGTGTTGACCTCGTTGACCACCCAGCGGCCGTCGGTGAGCAGGAAGAAGTCGACCCGGGCCAGGCCCTCGCAGCCGAGCGCCTCGAAGGCCTCGACGGCCTTCTGCCGGATGTCCGCGGTCTCCTGCTCGGTCAGCCGGGCCGGGATCTGCACCTCGGAGGAGTCGATGTACTTGGCCTCGAAGTCGTAGAACTCGTAGCCCTCGCCGACCAGCACCTCGGCCGGCAGGCTGGCCCGCGGGCCGTCCTCGAACTCCAGGACGGCGCACTCCAGCTCGCGGCCCTCCAGCATCGCCTCGACGATCACCTTGGGGTCGTGCCGGCGGGCCTCCTCGATCGCCGCGTCCAGCTCGGCGACGTCCTTGACCTTGGTGATCCCGATGCTGGAACCGGCCCGGCAGGGCTTGACGAAGACCGGCAGGCCGAGCGCCGCGATCCGCTCGCGGGCCGCCGTGCGGCCCGCCTCGGACTCCCAGTCGCGCGGCCGGATCACGGTGTACGGGCCGATGCCGAGCCCGAAGGACTCCAGCACCCGCTTGGTGTACTCCTTGTCCATGCCGACCGCGCTGGCCAGCACGCCGGAGCCGACGTAGGGCACGCCGGAGAGCTCCAGCAGGCCCTGCAGGGTGCCGTCCTCGCCCCACGGGCCGTGCAGCAGCGGCAGCACCACGTCGACCTCGCCGAGCACCTTGGGCGCGGCACCGGGCTCGGTCCAGACGACCTCGCGCGAGGCCGGACTGGCGGGCAGCGCCAGCTGGCCGTCGACCGACTCGGCGACCTGCTCGACGTCGGGCATCCGCCCGTCGGTGATCGCCATCCGGGCCGGCTCGTCGGCGACCAGCGCCCAGCGGCCCTCCTGGGTGATGCCGACCGGCAGCACGTCGTACTTGGTCCGGTCGATCGCCCGCAGCACGCTGGCGGCGGTGACCACGGAGACGCCGTGCTCGGAGGAGCGGCCGCCGAAGACGATCGCCACGCGCGGCTTGGCCGCCTGGTTCTGGGAGGTCGTTTCGATGCTCATATCGACAGTGAGACTACCGTGCGGATGTTTCGGTTCCGGGTAACGCTGTGGTTCCAGGTCGGCCGCGCTCCCGGTTCGGCGTCAGCGCCGCTCGGGCCCCGCCGACCTGGCCATCAGGTTCTTCAGCACCTCCTGGGTGGGCCGCCCGTTGTGCACCACGTCCACCACCGCCGCCACGATCGGCATGTCGACCCCGTTGCGGCGGGCCAGGTCCAGCACCGACTCGCAGGACTTGACGCCCTCGGCGGTCTGCTTGGTGGCCGCGATCACCTGTTCCAGGGTCATGCCCTTGCCCAGGTTGAAGCCGAAGGTGTGGTTGCGGGAGAGCGGCGAGGAACAGGTGGCCACCAGGTCGCCCATCCCGGCCAGGCCGGCGAAGGTGTACGGGTCGGCGCCGAGCGCCACCCCGAGCCGGGTGGTCTCGGCCAGGCCGCGGGTCATCAGGGTGGCCTTGGTGTTGTCGCCCAGGCCCATCCCGTCGGCCATCCCGACCGCCAGGCCGATCACGTTCTTCACCGCTCCGCCCAGCTCGCAGCCGACCACGTCGGTGTTGGTGTAGGGCCGGAAGTACGGCGTGTGGCAGGCCTGCTGGAGCCGCCGGGCGACGGCCTCGTCGACGCAGGCCACCACGCTGGCGGCCGGCTGGCGCTGGGCGATCTCCAGCGCCAGGTTCGGGCCGGAGACCACCGCGACCCGCTCGGGACCGACCTCGGCGACCTCGGCGATCACCTCGCTCATCCGCTTGGCGGTGCCGAGTTCGATCCCCTTCATCAGGCTGACCAGCACGGTCTGCGGCCCGATCAGCGGCTTCCAGGCCGCCAGGTTGGCGCGCAGCGTCTGCGAGGGCACCGCGAGCACCGCGAAGTCGGCGCCGGCCAGCGCGGCGGCCGCGTCGGTGGTCGGGACCACGGACTCGGGCAGCACCACCCCGGGCAGGTACTCGGGGTTGGTGCGGGTGGCGGCGATGGTGTCGACCAGTTCCTTGCGGCGGCCCCAGAGCGCGACCTCGCAGCCGGCCTCGGCCAGGATCATCGCGAACGGGGTGCCCCAGGAACCGGTGCCGAAGACGGCGCAGCGGGTCATCGGCCGACCTCCTTGCCGTCGGCGGCCGCGTCCCCGCTGGCCGCGTCCTCGCCGTCCGCGGCGCCCTCGCCGCGGCCCTCGGCCTTGGCGGTGCGGGACTTGCGCAGGTCGAAGCGCTCGGCCGGGGGCTGCTCGCCGCGGATGCCGGCGAGCACCGCGGTGATCGCGTCCATGATGTCCTCGGTGGCCTCGCGCAGCACCTGGGAGGTCAGCTCCTGGCCCTGGTAGCGGCTCAGGTCCACCGGCGGACCGGCGGCCACCACCACCTTGTGCCGCGGGAAGAGGCTCACCTTGGCCGGCTTGCCGCCCAGTCCCTTGCCGTACGGCGGGACGATCTCGTGCGCGCCCCAGTGCGCCACCGGGATCACCGGCGCGCCGGTCATCAGCGCCACCCGGGCGGCACCGCTCTTGCCGGTCATCGGCCACAGGTCGGGGTCCCGGGTGATCGTTCCCTCCGGGTAGAACTGCACCACCTGGCCGTTGTCGATCGCGTCGATCGCGGCCCGAAAGGCCTGCGCGGCGTCGGTGGAGTCGCGGTAGACCGGGATCTGGCCGGTCTTGCGCATCATGAAGCCGATGAACGGCACCCTGAAGATGGAGGCCTTGCCCAGGATCCGCGGCGGGCGGCCGCTGTTGTACTGGAAGTGGGCGTAGACCACCGGGTCGATCACCGAGTTGTGGTTCACCACCGTCAGGAAGCCCCCCTCCTTCGGGAAGTTCTCCCAACCGCGCCACTCGGGCTTGACCAGCGCGGTCGTCACCGGCTTCACCAGCACCGCGGCGAAGCGGTACCAGATTCCGTAGTCGGCGTTGCCGAACCTGGCGTACGAGCGGCGGGCCACCCCAGCTCCTCCATCGTCTCGCGCGGCACTCGGGGTGCCGCGACGGAATTCATCGCATGATCGCATCCGGGTGTCCCCGACCTGCGGGGTCCGGGAACCCTGGTCATCCTTGTCGGGTCGGCCTGCCGTGTCGAGCAGGGGCCGGGGTGGGTCGGCTCCGAGTGACCAATCGCACGCCGCAGCCGGCCGACTCCGCCCCGCAGCGGGCGCCCTGGCGAAGCCCGTCGACCGACGCGAGAATGGCGCGGATGACCCAGCACACCGTACGCCCCCCGCTCCCCGCCGCGCGGGGTGCCTCGGCCGCCTGGACCCTGGTCCTGCCGGTCAAGCCGCTGGCCCGGGCCAAGAGCCGGCTGGACCCGTTCGCCGGCGCCCGTCGCCCGGACCTCGCGCTGGCCTTCGCGCTGGACACGGTGACCGCCGCACTGGCCTGCCCGCTGGTGGCCCAGGTGCTGGTGGTCTCCCGCGACCCGGTGGCCGGGGCGCAGTTGGCCGCGCTCGGCGCCCACCTGGTGACCGACGAGCCCGGGGCGCCCGGGGTCGACGGGCTCAACCCCGCCCTGACGCACGGCGCCGCCCATGCGCGGCGGCTGCGCCCCGGCGCGCCCCTGGCCGCCCTGTCGGCCGACCTGCCGGCGCTGCGCCCGGCCGAGCTGGCCCGGGTGCTGGGCGCGGTGCCGGCCGGGGCGCGCGCCTTCCTCGCGGACGCCCCCGGCACCGGCACCACGCTGCTCGCCTGCTCCCCCGGGGTGCCGCTCCGCCCGGACTTCGGCGGCGCCTCCCGGCAGCGGCACGCGGCCGGCGGGGCGCACGAACTGCTGCTGCCCGACGTGCCCTCGGTGCGCCGGGACGTGGACACCGCGGCCGACCTCGCGGAGGCGCTGGCGCTCGGGGTCGGCCCGCACACCCGTGCGGTGGCAGCGGCGCTGGTCTGAGCCCGACCACGCGCAGCACCCTTCACGAGACGCGCGGGTGCCGGCGGGCCCACCCCTCTATGCTGCTGGCATGCAGGCCACCGCGTTCACCTTCGACCCCGCCACCCGCACCGGTTCGGTGCTGCTCGACGACGGCACCCCGCTGCCCTTCGACGCGGCCGCCTTCGACGCCGGTCGGCTGCTGCTGCTCCGTCCCGGGCAGCGGGTGCGGATCCGCACCGAGGGCAGCGGCGAGCAGCGGCGGGTGGTCTTCGTGACGCTGCAGACCTTCCCCGACCCGGCGGCGGACCAGGCCGGCTGACCGCCCGTCACCACCCGCTCGGACAGACGGAGAAGCCGCGGCCGTCTTGGCGGTGGTCGCCTTCTTGGCAGCGGCCGTGGTGGTCTTCTTCGCCGCCGTGGTCCGGGTGGCAGCCGCCTTGGCCGTGGTGGTCTTCTTCGCCGCGGCCGCCTTGGTGGCAGCCGCCTTGGCCGTGGTGGTCTTCTTGACCGCGGCCTTCTTGGCCGCGGCCGGAGCCTCGGCGGCAGCGGCGGCCCGCTTGGTGGCGGCCCGCTTCACGGCGGCGGTGGTGCCGCTCTTGCCCGGGGTCAGCGAACCCTTGGGGGCCTTCTTGACCGACGGGCCGTCCTTCGGCAGCTTCTTGCTGCCGCTGACCAGGTCCTTGAAGCCCTGGCCGGGACGGAAGCGGGGCACCGAGGTCTTCTTGACCTTGACCCGCTCACCGGTCTGCGGGTTGCGGGCGAAGCGCGCGGAGCGCTCCACCTTCTCGAAGGTGCCGAACCCGGTGACCGAGACCCGGTCACCGGCCACAACGGCACGCACCATGGTGTCGAGCACTGCGTCGACGGCCTCTGCGGCAGCCTTGCGACCACCCAGCTGCTCGGCCACCGCTTCGACAAGCTGAGCCTTGTTCACGTCTTCCCCTTCAGAAACGGGCGCCGGATGATTCCATCCGTTCAATTCGCACGTTAGGCATGTATTTGCGGACTTTCAATTACCAAACGCGCGAATCACCCTAGTGTCGCAATGGATTTGCGCGTCTGCTCCCTCAACCGAGCGGTGGGCGCCCCTCGTCGAGGTCCTGCACAAAGCGACTCAACCGCCGTGCCGCCGCCGGGAGATCGCGCTTGGCGGTCTCGGTGACGATCAACAGCTGCCGGGTCAGAGCGGTCTTTGCTTCCGCGGACACGTGCAGCGCGTGCACGCGGGCGTGAGCCTGCTTCAACCGCTCTGCGACAAGAGCGTAGAGCGCCTCGACTTCCGGGTCGTCCGGTCCCTCAGCGGCTGAGGTGTCGACGTCCGGCCGATCGTCAATTCGACTCTCGGCTTCCCGGGCCGTGAACTCCGCCGACGCGGGATCGCCGCCCGCGTACGGAGGTTCATGGTGCCGGTGCATGACTTGATTGTGCCATCCGTTCGGAGTTGCGACGCGTCGGCCCCGTCTTACGGCTAAATCCAGGGCGTATCTTGCCCCGCCTCACGCACTGTCAACACGCACCGTCAGGGCGGAACTCCCCCCCGCGACGAACCGGCCCCGGATCCGGCCGTTCCCCGGGCCGGCGCCCCCACCCGACCCGGGCCCCGCCCGGGCGCCGCACCGGCCCCGGCCGCGCCCCGACTCGCCCCTCCCGCAGCGGCAATGACGAAGGCCCGCCCCCCGGGAAGGGAGCGGGCCATCGGTCGAACGAAATCGATGCGGACGATCAGGTGACCGGCTGGGTGCGCGGCTTGTGGGCGGGCCGGCCGGCCTCGAAGGCGGCGATGTCATCAGCGTTCTGCAGCGTGATGCTGATGTCGTCCAGACCGTTCAACAGCCGCCAGCGCACGTTCTCGTCCAGCTCGAATGCGGCGGTGATCCCCTGCGCACGCACCTCGCGGGACTGCAGGTCAACGGTGATCTCGGCGGTCGGGTCGGCCTCGGTCAGCGCCCACAGCAGCTCCACCGTCGGCTGCGGCAGAACCACGGTGAGCAGCCCGTTCTTCAGCGAGTTCCCGCGGAAGATATCGGCGAACCGGGAGGAGATCACGGCCTGGAAACCGTAGTTCTGCAGCGCCCAGACCGCGTGCTCGCGGGACGAACCGGTGCCGAACTCGGGCCCGGCCACCAGGACCGTGGCGCCCTGTCGCTCGGGCCGGTTGAGGATGAACGACTCGTCCTTGCGCCAAGCTTCGAACAAGCCGTCCTCGAAACCCGAGCGAGTGACCTTCTTGAGCCAATGGGCGGGGATGATCTGGTCGGTGTCGACATTGCTGCGGCGCAGCGGAACGGCCCGGCCGGTGTGGGTGGTGAACTTCTCCATCGCGCTCAGACCTCCAGGGCGACGTCGGACGGCAGGTCGGCGGGCGCGGCGAGCCGGCCCAGCACCGCGGTGGCGGCGGCGACCTGAGGGGAGACCAGGTGGGTGCGGCCGCCCTTGCCCTGGCGACCCTCGAAGTTGCGGTTGGAGGTCGAGGCGCAGCGCTCGCCCGGGGCCAGCTGGTCGGGGTTCATGCCCAGGCACATCGAGCAGCCCGCGTGCCGCCACTCGGCGCCGGCCGCGGTGAAGACCTTGTCCAGGCCCTCCTCGATGGCCTGCAGCGCGACCCGGACCGAGCCGGGGACCACCAGCATCCGCACGCCGTCGGCGACCTTGCGGCCGTCCAGGATGGCGGCGGCGGCCCGCAGGTCCTCGATCCGGCCGTTGGTGCAGGAGCCGACGAAGACCGCGTCCACCGCCACCTCGCGCAGCGGGGTGCCGGCGGTCAGGCCCATGTAGGCCAGCGCGTTCTCGGCGGCCGCCCGCTCCTGCGGGTCGGCGAAGGAGGCCGGGTCCGGCACCGAGGCGCCCAGCGGCGCGCCCTGGCCCGGGTTGGTGCCCCAGGTGACGAACGGGGTCAGCTCGGAGGCGTCGATGAAGACCTCGGCGTCGAAGACCGCGTCCTCGTCGGTGGCCAGGGTCTGCCAGTAGGCGACGGCCTCGTCCCAGTCCGCGCCCTGCGGGGCGTGCGGGCGCCCCTGCAGGTAGTCGAAGGTGGTCCGGTCCGGGGCGATCATGCCGGCCCGGGCGCCCGCCTCGATGGACATGTTGCAGATGGTCATCCGGGCCTCCATGGAGAGCCCGCGGATGGCCGAGCCGCGGTACTCCAGGACGTAGCCCTGGCCGCCACCGGTGCCGATCCTGGTGATGATCGCCAGGATCAGGTCCTTGGCGGTCACGCCCTCCGGCAGCTCGCCCTCGACGGTGATCGCCATCGTCTTGAACGGCGCCAGCGGCAGCGTCTGGGTGGCCAGCACGTGCTCCACCTGGCTGGTGCCGATGCCGAAGGCCAGCGCGCCGAACGCGCCGTGCGTGGAGGTGTGGGAGTCGCCGCAGACCACGGTCGTGCCGGGCTGGGTCAGTCCCAGCTGCGGTCCCACTACGTGGACAACGCCCTGCTCGACGTCGCCCAGCGAGTGGATCCGGACCCCGAACTCGGCCGCGTTGCGGCGCAGCGTCTCCAGCTGCACCTTGGAGACCGGGTCGGCGATGGGCTTGTCGATGTCGAGGGTGGGGGTGTTGTGGTCCTCGGTCGCGATCGTCAGATCGGTCCGCCGGACCTTGCGGCCGGCCAGCCGCAGGCCGTCGAAGGCCTGCGGGCTGGTCACCTCGTGGAGCAGGTGCAGGTCGATGTAGAGCAGGTCGGGCTCGCCCTCCGCGCGCCGCACCACGTGGTCGTCCCAGACCTTCTCTGCGAGTGTCCGTCCCATCGCGTTCCCTCCAGCCGGCCGCTCTGCCGGCCTGATCGTGTCGTTGGGGTGCCCGTTCCCGGGCGATTCGCCCGGGCTGCTCCTCCAGGGTGGCGCTTTTCTCGGAAGATTGAACTTGCGTCTCGCCCACTGAGACTGCAGTATCGACGTATGGACAACACTAGCGGCGTCGGCGTTCTCGACAAGGCCGCTCTGGTGCTCAGTGCACTGGAGTCGGGCCCCGCCACGTTGGCGGGGCTGGTCGCCGCCACCGGCTTGGCGCGGCCCACGGCCCACCGACTCGCCGTCGCTTTGGAACACCACCGCCTGGTCACCAGGGACATGCAGGGCCGATTCATCCTCGGCCCCCGACTTGCCGAACTCTCCGCCGCGGCGGGCGAGGACCGGCTGCTCGCCACCGCGGGCCCGGTCCTGACCCACCTGCGCGACGTCACCGGCGAGAGCGCACAGCTCTACCGCCGGCAGGGCGAGATGCGGATCTGCGTCGCCGCCGCCGAGCGGCTCTCCGGCCTGCGGGACACCGTCCCGGTCGGCAGCACCCTGCCGATGAAGGCCGGCTCGGCCGCGCAGGTCCTGCTCGCCTGGGAGGAGCCGGAACGGCTCCACCGGGGCCTGCAGGGCGCGCGCTTCACCGCCACCGCGCTCAGCGGCGTCCGACGCCGCGGCTGGGCCCAGTCGATCGGGGAGCGGGAGCCGGGCGTCGCCTCGGTCTCCGCGCCGGTCCGCGGGCCCTCCAACCGCGTGGTGGCCGCCGTCTCGGTCTCCGGACCCATCGAGCGGCTCACCCGGCACCCTGGGCGGTTGCACGCCCAGGCCATCATCGAGGCCGCCAACCGCCTCACGGAT
Source organism: Kitasatospora sp. LaBMicrA B282 (assembly GCF_050325825.1). Classification (NCBI taxonomy): domain Bacteria; kingdom Bacillati; phylum Actinomycetota; class Actinomycetes; order Kitasatosporales; family Streptomycetaceae; genus Kitasatospora; species Kitasatospora sp. LaBMicrA B282. The sequence goes on along the minus strand of NZ_JBNQTI010000100.1, from coordinate 6,423 downwards.
GCCCTCCGGCGCGGCTGACCAGACGCCGCGCCCGATCGCCCCACGGGCCGCGCACCGGGATCCCGGTGCGCGGCCCGCTGCGTGCGCCCCCGGAGTGCACACATCCGCCGGGACGGGCCACCGGCAGAGGCCACCGGTGCCCGGAAAAGCAGAAAGGCCCCGGATCAACCGGGGCCTTCGAAAGCTGGGATACCAGGACTCGAACCTAGACTAAATGAACCAGAATCACTCGTGCTGCCAATTACACCATATCCCAACAGCAATCAAGCCGATGGTTTTTAGACCACCGGCCGAACTGCCTGGTACCCCCGACCGGATTCGAACCGGCGCTACTGCCGTGAGAGGGCAGCGTGCTAGGCCGCTACACAACGGGGGCAAACTGGCGATCCTGCTTGGCCGCCTCCGGGCCGCGAGGGCAACCGGATGGTGGCTGGTGAAGGATCTGGTACCCCCGACCGGATTCGAACCGGCGCTACTGCCGTGAGAGGGCAGCGTGCTAGGCCGCTACACAACGGGGGCTCCTGCTATGCAATTCACTTCTGCATTGCGTACCCCCGACCGGATTCGAACCGGCGCTACTGCCGTGAGAGGGCAGCGTGCTAGGCCGCTACACAACGGGGGCTTGCTGTATTCGCTTGTCTGGTACGGAATCGTACGGGACTTGCTGTACTGCGCTGGGGTACCAGGACTCGAACCTAGACTAAATGAACCAGAATCACTCGTGCTGCCAATTACACCATACCCCATCAGAACTCAACCCCTCGCGGGGGTCTTGCCCGATGATCGCGTCGTGATCCGGTCGGTAGGTTCTCGGTGAGGCTTCTGGTCCCTCGCCGTTGCCCTCCCGGGCGGCGCAGAAAGAACATTACCCGACACGTGGCCCCGCTCCAAAATCGATAACCGCAGGCCGGGGGTCGGGCCTGGTCACGGCGGCTGCGGCGACCAGGCCCGACAGGCCATCAGGCCTGCGGGAGCCCGTCCAGGGCGGCCTGCATGCGGCGCAGCACCTCGGGCCGGCCGAGCAGCTCCATCGACTCGAAGAGCGGCGGCGAGATCCGCCGGCCGGTCACGGCCACCCGCAGCGGGGTGAAGGCGAACTTGGGCTTGATGCCCAGGCCCTCCACCAGCGCCTCGCGCAGCGCGGCCTGGATCGGCTCCGGGGTGAAGTCCGAGAGCTCCTCCAGCGCCGTGATGCCGGCCGCCAGGACCGGGCGGGCGTCCGCGGTGAGCACCTTGGCGGCGTCCGCCGCGTCGACCGCGAAGGCCTCGGGCGCGACGAACAGGAAGCCGAGCATGTCGACCACCTCGGAGAGCACCACCATGCGCTCCTGGGTCAGCGGCGCGGCCTTCGCCAGCAGCTCGCGCTGCGCGGCGGTCGGCTCGGCCGGCAGCAGGCCGGCCGCCTGCAGGTACGGCACCAGCCGGCCGGCGAAGTCCGCCGGCTCGAGCAGCCGCAGGTGGTCGCCGTTGATCGACTCGCACTTCTTCAGGTCGAAGCGGGCCGGGTTGGCGTTCACCTTGGCGATGTCGAAGGCCTCGACCATCTCCGCCATGGAGAACCGGTCCCGGTCCTCGGCCAGCGACCAGCCCAGCAGGGCCAGGTAGTTGAGCAGGCCCTCGGGCAGGAAGCCGCGCTCCCGGTAGAGGTTGAGGCTGGCCTGCGGGTCGCGCTTGGAGAGCTTCTTGTTGCCCTCGCCCATCACGTACGGCAGGTGGCCGAACTTCGGGGTGGCTCCGGTGCCCACGCCGATCTCCGCCAGCGCGGCGTACAGCGCGATCTGACGGGGCGTGGAGGAGAGCAGGTCCTCGCCGCGCAGCACGTGGGTGATGCCCATCAGGGCGTCGTCCACCGGGTTGACCAGGGTGTAGAGCGGGGCGCCGTTGGCCCGGACGATGCCGTAGTCCGGCACGTCCTTGGGCTCGAAGCTCAGCGTGCCGCGGACCAGGTCCTCGAAGACGATGGTGGTGTCGGGCATCCGGAACCGCAGGATCGGCTCGCGGCCCTCGGCCCGGAAGATCGCCTTCTGCTCGTCGGTCAGCGTGCGGCACAGGCCGTCGTAGCCGGAGGGCAGGCCGGCCGCGCGGGCCGCGTCCCGGCGGGCCTCCAGCTCCTCGGCGCTGCAGAAGCACTCGTAGGCGTGACCGGCCTCGTGCAGCCGGCGGGCCACGTCGGCGTAGACGTCCATCCGCTGCGACTGCCGGTACGGCGCGTGCGGGCCGCCGACCTCCGGGCCCTCGTCCCAGTCGAAGCCCAGCCAGCGCATGGCGTCCAGCAGCTGGCCGTAGGACTCCTCGGAGTCGCGGGCCGCGTCGGTGTCCTCGATCCGGAACACCAGGGTGCCGCCGTGGTGGCGGGCGAAGGCCCAGTTGAACAGGGCGGTGCGGACCAGGCCCACGTGCGGGTTGCCGGTCGGCGACGGACAGAATCGAACCCGGACGGCCGGGTCAGGGGTAACCACGCTTACAGCCTCAGTTTCGCTTGATGACCTGGTTGGCGAGGGTGCCGATGCCCTCGATGGAGACGGCGACCTCGTCGCCGACGTTCAGCGGGCCGACGCCCGCCGGAGTACCCGTGAGGATGACGTCGCCGGGCAGCAGCGTCATGGCCTCGGAGATGTGCGCGATCAGCTCGGGGACCCCGCGGACCATCTGGGAGGTGCGTCCGCTCTGCCGCAGCTCGCCGTTGACCGTGCAGGTGACGGCCAGGTCCGACAGGTCCAGCTCGGTCTCGATCCACGGGCCGAGCGGGCAGGCGGTGTCGAAGCCCTTGGCCCGGGCCCACTGCCCCTCGCGCCGCTGGACGTCGCGCGCGGTGACGTCGTTGGCGCAGGTGTAGCCGAAGACCACCTCCGGCACCCGGTCCAGCGGGACCTCGCGGCACATCCGGCCGATCACCACGGCCAGCTCCGCCTCGTGCTGCACGTCGGTGGAGAACGGCGGGTAGGCGATCGACTCGGTGGGGCCGATCACCGAGGTGGACGGCTTGAAGAAGGTGAGCGGCACGTCGGGGACCTGGTTGCCCAGTTCGGCGGCGTGCGCCGCGTAGTTGCGGCCGACCGCGACGATCTTGCTGGGCAGCATCGGGGTGAGCAGGCGGACCTGGTCGATCCGGTAGCTCTCCCCGGTCGGCTGCGGGGTGCCGAACGGGTGGCCCGCGATCGCGTGCACCACCAGCGACTCCGGCTGGGCGGCATCGCCCTCGACCACACCGAAGGAGACGGAGCCGGCGGCAGCGCCCCCTTCCCGAACAGAGAACCTGGCAATACGCACGGCTGGGAAACCTCTCGGGGCGCTGTGTCGATTGGGCTCCAGGCTATCGCCCGGTCAACCGGCGAGGGCGCCGCCACCAGCGGTGACGGCGCCCTCGGGACGCCGGCCGGGCCCGCGGCGGGGCCGCGGCCGGCGGATTTCGCTCGCTCAGGCCTGCGCCTGCTCCGGCACCTTCATCAGCACGGTGCGGCGCGGGTTGGCGGTGCTGCGCGGCAGGTCGGTCGCGTACTCCACCGGCTGCTTGGCGTCGCGGGCGCCGGGGAGCTGGCTGAAGTCCTCGACCGAGGCCAGGGTCGTGCGGCGCGGGTTCGCCGTCGAACGGGGAACGAGCGTCGACTTGCTGACCGACTTGGCCGGGCTCTGGGACATCGGATCTGCACCTTCTATTCAGGGTGTGCCGGAGGCGGGGTTCGGTGAGCCAGCGTATGGGACCTCATTCCACAGACGCCGTGACCAAAGCTACACATTGCGCTGTGAGTTTGCTCACAATTTCGGCGCCAAGGCCCGCATATTGGATATTTCACCCAAGAAGTAAATTCCGACAAACCCGAAGTACTACGCAAACCGGAAACCCGTCCGAGCAGCGCGTTCGGGGCCTCGGGCCGTCAAGTGTCCGAAAAGGGCCGTATTCACGGCCGACGTCGCACCGTCCGTGAGCCGCCACGCGCACTCGGTAGCCCCGTCCCAGCGTCCACCCCGCCCCTTGTTGGAGTGCCATCGCTGTGCTGGAATGCCACGAACCGCCCGGAGGAGACCTCCCTGGCACCGCGAGCGCCGCGAAGCGCGATCCACCGACCGCCCCTCGGGCCCGGCGCAGTGCTACAGGAGCTACCCACGGCGGCCCGCGTGCATTCCCGGAACGGCCGGGTCTGCCGAAATCGAAACTCGACACCGCCCCGTCTCGGCAACGCGGAGGGGCGCCCGGTCCAGAGGTTGCGACGCCAGTGCAGGGACGTTTCAAGAGGGGTAGCGGCGCCGCGGCAGGCCAGCCTGATGCGCCGGAGCCCCTGGGTGCCGCCCACCAGTCGGAGCCGGACGCCCTGACGGGTGACCGGCCGACGCGTGGGGAATCCGAGGTCGGACCCGACCTCGACGAGGACGGCGGCGAAGAGCGCCAGGGCGGACGCGCACGGCTGCGCGGCTCGCTGGCCCGCCGCCGGGCCACCGGCTTCAACCGCCTCCGGATGCGCAACTGGCGCATCCGGACCCGACTGATCGCGCTGCTGCTGCTCCCCGTGGTGGTCGCGCTGGTCTTCGGCGGTCAGAGCATCAACAACGCCGTGCAGAGCTCGCAGCAGCTCGCCCAGATGAGCAACCTGAGCGACCTCGCGGTCAAGGCCACCGCGCTCGCCGACGCGCTGCAGACCGAGCGCGACATCAGCGCCGGCCCGCTCACCCAGAAGCCGACCACGCCGAACGACCAGGTCACCAACGCCCGCAACGCGACCGACGCGGCCAGCAAGGCGTACAACTCGCGCGCCGACAGCTTCGACGGCATGGACCTGGCCGGTGGCAACTCGCTGCTGATGCAGGTCCGCACCGACATGGAGCTGCTCTCCACCACGCGGACCGACGCCTACAGCAACCCGGACAACATCGAGGCGACGGTCACCAGCTACGACACGATCATCAAGGATCTGCTGTCGATCAGCCAGGACATCGCGCTCGCCTCCTCCAACCCCGAGCTGGTCAAGGCCACCCGGGCGCTGGAGCAGTTCTCCGAGGAGAAGGAGGCGAGCTCCGAGCAGCGCGCGCTGATCAGCGCCGCGCTCGCCCGCCTCCCCAACCCCGACATGACCACCTCGGACGAGAGCTTCGGCCTGCGTCTGCGCACCGCGTACTCCAACTCGGTCGCCAACTTCAACGCGATCTACGGCACCAGCGCCGCGCTGAAGCTGCGCGCCCGGCAGACGTACAACACCAACATCGCGCTGGCCGACCGCTACGCCAGCCAGGTGCTGACCCAGAACGGCATCCGGCAGGCCGACCCGCGCACCTACGAGGACTGGTACGAGCAGGCCAGCGTCCGGATCGACGCCGACCGCGCGATCGAGAGCCAGCTGCTCGAGGAGCTCAAGGCCAAGGCCCAGTCGCTGCAGGCGCAGGCCGACAACGACGTGATCATCAACAGCGTCGTGGTCGCCCTGGTGCTGCTGGTCGCCGCCCTCGGCGCCGCCCTGGTGGCCCGCTCGATGGTGCGCTCGCTGACCACGCTGCAGAACGCGGCCGAGGACGTCGCCGAGCGGCGGCTGCCCGAGCTGGTCAAGACCCTCTCCGAGAACGACCCGCACGACGTCGACGTCACGGTGGAACCGGTCGGCGTCGACTCGGCCGACGAGATCGGCCACGTGGCACACGCGTTCGACATGGTGCACAAGGAGGCGGTCCGCCTCGCGGCCGAGCAGGCGCTGCTGCGCGGCAACATCAACTCGATGTTCACCAACCTCTCGCGCCGCAGCCAGGGCCTCATCCAGCGCCAGCTGTCGCTGATCTCCGAGCTGGAGAGCCGCGAGGCCGACCCCGACCAGCTGGCCAGCCTCTTCAAGCTGGACCACCTGGCCACCCGCATGCGCCGCAACGGCGAGAACCTGCTGGTCCTCGCGGGTGAGGACCCGGGCCGCCGGTGGACCCGCCCGGTCCCGCTGGTCGACGTGCTGCGCGCCGCCGCCTCCGAGGTGGAGCAGTACGAGCGCATCGAGCTCGCCACCGTGCCGTCCGCCGACGTGGCCGGCCGCGTGGTCAACGACCTCGTCCACCTGCTCGCCGAGCTGTTGGAGAACGCCACCTCGTTCTCCAGCCCGCAGACCCGGGTCCGGGTCACCGGCCACGCGCTGCCGGACGGCCGGGTGCTGGTCGAGATCCACGACACCGGCATCGGCCTCTCCCCCGACGACCTGGCCGAGATCAACGAGCGCCTGGCCAACCCGCCCACGGTGGACGTCTCGGTCTCCCGCCGCATGGGCCTCTTCGTGGTCGGCCGCCTCTCGCTGCGCCACGGCATCCGGATCCAGCTGCGCCCCAGCGACTCCGGCGGCACCACCGCGCTGGTCATGCTGCCGACCGACGTCACCAACTCGGGCGAGCGGCGCCCCTCGCGCCCCGGCCAGCAGCAGCAACCGCCGACCGGCGGTCGGCGCGGCGCCGCGCCGACCC
>NZ_JBNQTI010000099.1:0-32444 GCF_050325825.1 Kitasatospora sp. LaBMicrA B282 | reverse complement strand
CGCGCCGCCGAGCAGGTCCGCGATGCCCTGGTGGACACCGTGCGGACCCTGCCCACCCACCTGGTCCGGTCGCTGACCTGGGACCAGGGCGCCGAGATGGCCGCCCACGGCTCGTTCACCGTCACCACCGGCATCCCGGTCTACTTCTGCGACCCGGCCAGCCCATGGCAGCGCGGGTCCAACGAGAACACCAACGGCCTGCTACGGCAGTACTTCCCCAAGGGCACCGACCTGTCCGTCCACGGCCCGGAACACCTCGCGGCAGTCGCCGCCGAGCTCAACGGCCGCCCACGCAAAACGCTCGGCTGGGAAACCCCAGCCGAGCGCCTGCATAAACTGCTCGCAGCTTGATCAACCAGCCACGTGTTGCAACAACCCCTGGAAACCACCACCCGGTCACGGGGGCGCTGCGGCACGACGTGCGGGCGCGGGCCCGTCACACCACCGCGCCGCCGTGCGGGTCGTCCGGCTCGTCGGGGTCGCGGTCCTTCATCCGCACGACCAGGGTGGTGAAGCCGCCGAGGAAGGCGGTGAGGCCGACCCAGGCGGGCCAGCCGGAGACCTCGCGCCAGACCAGGGCGTCGAAGAGCAGCAGGGCCGGGCCGCCGAGCACGGCGATCCAGGCGAACTTGGCGGTGGTGTCGCCGGTGGGCAGCGGCGGGGGCTCGGGCGGGACGAAGTGGCCCTCGTCGGGGTCCTCGGCGGCCTCCCAGTCGCGCGGGCCCGGGGGGACGGGGGCGGGGCTCGCCGGGGTGGGGGTGACCGGGATGCGGCGCAGGTTCTCGATCTCCGGCCAGTCCGGGCGGGTCAGGTCCACCGGGTCGTCGAACTGGGCGACCAGGGCGGCGAAGATCGCGTCCTGTTCGGCCTGGCTGCCGGGGGCGGGAGCGGGGCGCTGCTCGTTCTCCCGGGGGCGGTCCTCGTCGTCGCCCGCGGTGTTGCTCTCGTGCTCGTGCACTGCCGGCCCTTCGGTCCTGGTGGCCCTCAGCCCCGCTCGTCGGTGGCCTCGGTGCCGTGCGGGACCCCGGACAGCCGCCGCACGAACCCGAGGGACTCCTCGAAGATCAGTTCGGCGTCGTGGTCCAGGGTCGCGACGTGGTAGCTGCGCTCGCACAGCAGCTCCGTCACATCGACCGAGGATATCCGGGACAGCACCAGGGCGGAGTTCGCCGGTGAGACCACGTGGTCCTGCGGGCTGTGCAGCAGCAGCACGGGCTGGTCGACCCGGGGCAGTTCCGGTTGCAGGGTCCGCCAGAACTCGGCCAGCGACCAGGCCGCGTGCAGCGGGGTCCGGTCGTAACCGAGCTCGCGGGCACCGGGTTTGGCGATGTCGTTGGCGATCCCCGGCACGCTGGGCACCAGGTGCCGCAGCACCGGGAGCAGCGCGGTGCCGGGGCGGTCGGCCCGCACCGCCGGGTTGACCAGCACCAGGCCGGCCACCGGGGCGGGCTGCTGGGCCGCGAGGCGTAGGGCCAGCCCGCCGCCCATCGAGAGCCCGAAGACGAAGACCCGCTCGCACTGCTCGGCCAGCACCTGCAGCTCGCGCGCCACCTCGGCGTACCAGTCCTGCCAGCGGGTCACCTGGAGGTCCTGCCAGCGGGTGCCGTGGCCGGGCAGCAGCGGTAGCGAGACGGTCAGGCCCGCCGCGGCCAGGTGCTCGGCCCACGGGCGCAGCGACTGCGGGGAACCCGTGAAGCCGTGGCACAGCAGGACACCGGTGGGGCCACCGTGGTGGTGGTAGGGCTCGGCTCCGGGCAGCAGCGGCATCCGGCGGCTCCTTCGGGGAATGAAGGGGGGAGGGGAAGGGAGCGGAGGGAGGGAAGGACCCGCGGAGGGCGGGCCGGTGCCATCGTGGCACGGGTGCGCCGGGGCGTACAGACCCGCAGGGGAGCGCCCCGCGGCCGCCCCCGGGCGCGCCCCGCCGTCGGACCGGTGCATCACGGGGGCCGTCGGGGCATTAGGATCGACCGGTCTGCAATACAGGAGGTCCGGGTTGTTCTACCGACTGATGAAGATGATCGTCGCACCGTTGTTGCGGATCTTCTTCCGGCCGTGGATCGAAGGTGCGGAGAACATTCCGGATGAGGGACCGGCGATCATCGCGAGCAACCACCTCTCGTTCTCGGACTCGTTCTTCCTGCCCGCGCTGATGAAGCGCCGGGTCACCTTCATCGCGAAGGCCGAGTACTTCAACACGCCGGGCCTCAAGGGCCGGCTGACCGCGGCGTTCTTCAAGGGCGTCGGCCAGCTCCCGGTGGACCGCTCCGGGGTGCGTGGGGCCGGCGAGGCGGCGATCCGCAGCGGCATCGCCGTGATCGACCGCGGCGAGCTGTTCGGCGTCTACCCCGAGGGCACCCGCTCGCCCGACGGCAAGCTGTACCGCGGCAAGGTCGGCGGGCTGGCCCGGGTCGCGCTGCAGACCGGCGCGCCGGTGATCCCGGTGGCGATGATCGACACCGAGAAGGTGCAGCCGCCCGGCCAGGTGGTGCCGAACTTCGGCATCCGCCCGGGCATCCGGATCGGCCGCCCGCTGGACTTCTCCCGCTACCAGGGCATGGAGAACGACCGCTTCATCCTGCGCTCGGTCACCGACGAGGTGATGTACGAGATCATGCGGCTCTCCGGCCAGGAGTACGTGGACATCTACGCGACCGCCGCCAAGCGGCAGATCGCCGACGAGAAGAAGAAGGCCGACGCCGAGCGGCGGGCCGAGCAGCGCGCCGAGCGGGCGGCCGAGAAGGCCGCCGAGAAGGAGCGCCAGGCGGCCGAGAAGGCCGCGGCCGAGGCGGAGAAGGCCGAAGCCGAGAAGGCCGGGGCCGACGGGCCGGCCGGCGGCGAGCAGCAGAAGTAGCGCGAGCGGCCACCAGAGCGGCGCGAGCAGCAGAAGAACGGCGAGGGCCCGCGGCGGGGAGCCGCGGGCCCTCGCCGCCGGGTGCGGGGCGGGGGGAGTGCGATGGCGGTCGGCGGCATGTCCGTGGAGCTGCCGCTGTGGCGGGCGATCAGCTGGTACCGGCTGCTCGCCCTGGCCTACGCGCTGCTCCGCTTCGACCTCGCCTACCTGCACGTCCGCCACCCGGTGGCCGGCTGGATCTACCTGGGCGCGCTGGTGCTCTGGACCCTGGCCACCTCGCGCGCCTTCGGCAACCCCACCCGCTGCTCCTGGCCGATGCTGGGCGTCGACCTGGCGATGACGGTCACCGGCGTGCTGCTGAGCGGGTACGTCGACACGCCGCAGCGGATCGCCGCCAACGCCGTCACGCTGCCCACCATCTGGGCGGCCGGCACCGTGCTCGGGTTCGCCGGGCGCGGCGGCTGGCGGTTCGCCGCGCTGGCCGGGCTGGTGATCGCCGCCGCCAACATCGTCGGGCACGGCGGCCCGACCCTGGACAACGTGCACAACTGCGTGGTGCTGCTGGTGGTCGGCTGCGCCATCGGCTACGTGATCGAACTGGCCCGGGCCAGCGAGGCCACGCTGAGCAAGGCGCTGCGGCTGGAGGCGGCGACCCGGGAGCGCGAGCGACTGGCCCGGGACATCCACGACGGGGTGCTCCAGGTGCTGGCCCTGATGCACCGGCAGGGCGGCGGCAGCGAGGGCGAGCTGGCCCGGCTGGCGGCGCTGGCCGGCGAGCAGGAGCGGGCGCTGCGGGCGCTGGTGACCGGCGCCCCGCAGCCGGTCGGCCGGGACGGCGCCGAGCAGCACGACCTGCGCGAGCTGCTGGGCCGGCACGCGGGCGAGCGGATCACCCTGGCCGCCCCCGGCACCGCGGTGCTGCTGCCGGCCGCGGCGGCCGAGCAGTTGGCGGCCGCGGTGGGGGCGGCGCTCGACAACGTGCGGCAGCACGCGGGGGAGCGGGCCCGGGCCTGGATCCTGCTGGAGGACGAACCGGCGGCGGTCACCGTCTCGATCCGCGACGACGGGCCGGGCTTCCCGGCGGGGCGGCTGGCCGAGGCCCGGCGGGACGGGCGGTTGGGCGTGGCGCAGTCGATCAGCGGCCGGCTGGCGGACCTGGGCGGCACCGCGGAGTTCCACTCGGTGCCGGGCGAGGGGGTCGAGGTCGAGCTGCGGCTGCCGCGGCAGGGCGGCGGGTCGGGGGCCGGGAGTTGAACGCGGGGGACGTCCGCGCGGGGGACCTCCGCGCGGCGGACACGAGCAGGGGAGCGGACATGAGCGGCACGGACGCGGCGCCCAGGGTCATGGTGGTCGACGACCACCCGATGTGGCGCGAGGCGGTCTCCCGGGACCTGGCGGAGGCCGGGTTCGAGGTGGTCGCCACCGCCGGGGACGGACCGGAGGCGGTGCGCCGGGCCCGGGCCGCCCGGCCGCAGGTGCTGCTGCTGGACCTCAACCTGCCGGGGCTGGCCGGGCCCGAGGTCTGCCGGCAGGTGGTGGCGCACGACCCGACGGTGCGGGTGCTGGTGCTGTCGGCCAGCGGCGAGCAGGAGGACGTGCTGGCGGCGGTCAAGTCCGGTGCGCTCGGCTACCTGGTGAAGTCGGCGGGGCGGGCGGAGCTGCTGGACGCGGTGCGACGGACCGCGGCCGGGGAGGCGGTCTTCACCCCGGGACTGGCCGGGCTGGTGCTGGGCGAGTTCCGCCGCCTGGCCGGCGGGCCGGCGGAACTCGCCGGCCCACCGCCGCAGCTGACGCCGCGGGAGACCGAGGTGCTGCGGATGGTGGCCAAGGGGCTGTCGTACCGGCAGATCGCCGAGCGCCTGGTGCTCTCGCACCGCACGGTGCAGAACCACGTGCAGAACACGCTCGGCAAGCTGCAGCTGCACAACCGGGTGGAGCTGGTCCGGTACGCGATCGAGCGCGGACTGGACGACGAGCTGGGCTGACCGGCGGCCGGTCGAACCGGGCTGACCGGTGGTCAGTCGAATCGGGCTGACCGGTGGTCAGTCGGCCACCTGGAAGGCGTAGTTGAAGTCGGTGTGGCCGTAGTGCTTCATCAGGCCGAGCCAGAACGGCATCAGCATCTCCATGCCGCGCGCCGCCTGGATGCCGCCCAGGTCGATGATGTCCGCGCCCGGCCAGCCGAAGGACTCCAGCAGCGCGGTCACCCGGCCCTTGGCCTCGACGTCGTCGCCCGCCACGAAGAGGTTGTGCCGGCCCGGCACCCGCGCGGGGTCGACCATCACCGGGGCGGCGAGGGTGTTGAGCGTCTTCACCACCCGGGCCTCGGGGAAGCGGCGCTGGATCCGCTCGCCGACGCTGTCGGTGTTCACCGGGTCCAGCGTGACCGAGCCGTCGGGGCCGAAGACCAGCGGGTTGGAGACGTCCACCAGGACCTTGCCGGCCAGCGCGGCCTCGCCGGCCGCCTCCAGGGCGGCGAGCGCGACCTGCCCGGGGGTGGCGTTGATCACCACCTCGCCGAAGTCCGCGGCGTCCGCGAAGGTGCCGCTGTGCCCCTTCGCCCCGGCGGCCGCCGCCCAGGCGGTGCCGGTGGAGCTGGTCGCGGTGCGGGAGCCGAGGGTGACCTCGTGTCCGAGGGTGAGCAGCTTGCCGGCCAGGGTCTGTCCGACGGAGCCGGTGCCGAGGATTCCGATGCGCATGGCGGTCATTGTGCCCCAGGTCACGTCCGCGGCCCCGCAGCAGGGGCCGCGCAGGCCGACGGTGCTGCGCAGCAGCCCGGCCACCACGCCGATGCCGTCCCGGGTGAGCACCGACTCGGGGTGGAACTGCAGGCCGGCGAAGCCGGTGCCGCGCAGCGCGTGCACGTCCCCGGTGAGCGGGTCGCGGGCGACCTCGATGCCGTCGGCGGCCAGCCGCTCGGCCGCCGCCCGGTCGCAGCGCGCGGTGAAGGTGTTGTAGAAGCCGACGGTCTGCGGGGTGCCGAAGAGGTCGATGGTCTCCTGGGCGCCCTGGTAGACCTGCGCCTTGCGGTGCAGCGGCAGGCCGAGCTCGGCGCAGAGCAGCTGGTGGCTGAGGCAGACGGCGAGCAGCGGGTACGGCCGGGCGCCGCTGCGCGCCGCGGCCAGCGCCTCGGCGGCGATCGGGCGCAGCACCGCCATCTTGGGGTCGGCCGGGTCCGCGGGGTCGCCCGGGCCGGGGCCGAGCACCAGCGGACCCTGGTGGGCGGCGACCGCGGCCCGCAGGTCGGGGGTGTCGTAGCGGAGCACCGAGACCTGGTGGCCGAGCGAGCGCAGCAGGTGGGCGAGCATCGCGGTGAAGGTGTCCTCGCCGTCCACCACCAGGGTGCGCTCCGGCTGGGCGGGCGGCAGCGGCTGCTGCATCCGCAGCCAGAACGGCGCCAGGTCGGCGCGGCGGGAGTCGAGCGCCGCCTGCACCCGGTGGTCGTCGGCCAGCCGGATCCGGCCGCCGCCGGCCGCGGGCCGTGCCGGGGCCGGCCGGGCGCCGATCGCGGCCAGCACGCCGGCCGCCTTGGCGTGGGTCTCGGCGACCTCGCCGTGCGGGTCGGAGTGCCGCACCAGGGTCGCGCCGACCCGCACCACCAGGCGGCCGGTGGTCGGGTCGATGTCCGCGGTGCGGATGCAGATCGGCGAGTCCAGCTGCTGGCCGCCGCTGGCGGACCGGCCGATCAGGGCGAGCGCGCCGGAGTAGTAGCCGCGTCCGGTGGGCTCGTAGCGGCGGATCACTCGGGTCGCGTTCTGCACCGGGCTGCCGGTGACGGTGGCGGCGAACATGGTCTCCTTGAGCACCTCCCGGACGTCCAGCGAGGTGCGGCCGCGCAGCTCGTACTCGGTGTGGGCGAGGTGCGCCATCTCCTTGAGCCGCGGGCCGAGCACCTGGCCGCCCAGGTCGCCCACGGTGCACATCATCTTCAGTTCCTCGTCGACCACCATGGTGAGCTCCTCCAGCTCCTTGGGGTCGTGCAGGAAGTCGAGCAGCGAGGGCAGGGTCGGGCCGCCGGCGGGGTAGCGGTAGGTGCCGGAGATCGGGTTCATCACCACGGCGCCGCCGCTCTGCCGCACGTGCACCTCCGGCGAGGCGCCGACCAGCACCCGGTCGCCGGTGTGCACCAGGAAGGTCCAGTAGGCGCCCTGCTCCTGGGCCAGCAGTCGGCGGAAGAGGCTGAGCGCCAGCTCGGTGGAGAAGCCCGCCAGGGTGCCGTGGAAGTCGCGCCGGATCACGAAGTTGGCGCCCTCGCCGCGCCCGATCTCGTCCCGGAGCACCTGCCGGACGATCTGCGCGTACTGCTCGTCGTCGAGGTCGAAGCCGCCGTCGGTGAGGGTGACCGGGGTCTGCGGCAGCGCCGCGAGCACCTCGGCGAGCGGGTAGCCGTGCTGCTCGGTGACGCTGAGCGCGCGCAGCGGGGTGCCGTCGTCGTGCGCCTCGAAGCCGCGTTCGCGGATCTGCCGGTAGGGGACCAGGGCCAGCAGGTCGTGGCGCGGCCGCCCGTCCGCCGGGGCGCCGGTGGGCACCGGCAGCTCCGCGAGCGTGTCGTGGTCGCCGACCGTGCCGAGCAGCACCTCCACGGTGTCCGGGGCGAGCCGGGGGGCGCGGCGGTGCAGCAGTGCGAAGGCCGGGGCGTCCGGCGCGCAGAGCCGGGCGAGCAACGGGGCGAGGGCGGGGCTGGTCACGGGCGGCTACCTTCCGGGTGCGGGGCTGGGAACCGGTCCGCTCTGCCGGGAAGGCCGTCCGTCCGGACGAGGACGGCCGCCCCGGGGGGCGGCCGTCGAGTCGTCTAGCGACGCGCGAGCGGTGGGCCGACCCGACGGGTGGCCCACCACCAGGAGAAGCTCTGGGGCGCGTGCATGGAAGCGACAGTAGCCGATCGCCCACCGGAGTGAACGCGGCTCGCGGAAATGTCCGCCCGGTGTCTCACCCATCGGAAGGCAGGACAAAACCGCTTGTCGCACCCCGTAGCCTTGAGCACGTGACCGTGACGAATCTCCACTCCTGGCAGTCCCTGCCCGCGGCGCAGCAGCCTGACTGGCCGGACCCGCAGGCGCTGCACAATGCCCTCGCGGACCTCGCCTCGTATCCGCCGCTCGTCTTCGCCGGCGAGTGCGACCAGCTGCGCGCCCGGCTCGGTGCCGTGGCGCGTGGGGAGGCGTTCCTGCTGCAGGGCGGTGACTGCGCCGAGGCCTTCGACGGCGTCTCGGCGGAGCACATCCGCAACAAGCTGAAGACCCTGCTGCAGATGGCCGCCGTGCTGACCTACGCCGCCTCGGTGCCGGTGGTCAAGGTGGGCCGGATCGCCGGCCAGTACTCCAAGCCGCGCTCCAAGCCGACCGAGACCCGCGACGGGGTCACCCTGCCGGTGTACCGCGGCGACTCGGTGAACGGCTTCGAGTTCACGCCCGAGTCCCGCCGGCCGGACCCCGAGCGGCTCAAGCGGATGTACAACGCCTCCGCCGCCACCCTCAACCTGGTCCGCGCCTTCACCACCGGTGGTTACGCCGACCTGCGCCAGGTGCACGCCTGGAACCAGGACTTCGTGCGCAACTCGCCGGCCGGTCAGCGCTACGAGCGGCTGGCCAAGGAGATCGACAACGCGCTGAGCTTCATGCAGGCCTGCGGGGTCGCGCCGGAGGAGTTCAAGACCGTCGAGTTCTACTCCTCGCACGAGGCGCTGGTGCTGGACTACGAGACCGCGCTCACCCGGGTGGACTCGCGCACCGGCGACCTGTACGACGTCTCCGGCCACATGGTCTGGATCGGCGAGCGGACCCGCCAGCTGGACGGGGCGCACATCGAGTTCGCCTCCAGGATCCGCAACCCGATCGGGGTTAAGCTCGGCCCGACCACCTCGGTCGACGAGGCGCTGACCCTGATCGAGCGGCTCGACCCGGAGCGCGAGCCGGGCCGGCTCACCTTCATCACCCGGATGGGCGCGGGCAAGATCCGCGACCACCTGCCGATGCTGGTGGAGAAGGTCACCGCCTCGGGCGCGCAGCCGGTGTGGATCTGCGACCCGATGCACGGCAACACCTTCGAGGCGGAGACGGGCCACAAGACCCGCCGGTTCGACGACGTGCTCGACGAGGTCAAGGGCTTCTTCGAGGTGCACCGCGGGCTGGGCACCCACCCGGGCGGCATCCACGTGGAGCTGACCGGCGACGACGTCACCGAGTGCGTCGGCGGTGGCGACGAGGTGCTGGTCGACGACCTGCACCAGCGCTACGAGACCGCCTGCGACCCGCGGCTCAACCGCAGCCAGTCGCTGGACCTGGCCTTCCTGGTCGCCGAGATGTACCGCGGGCACTGAGCCGGTGGGGCCGACCGGCCCCGCCACCGGGCCGCTCGGCCCGGCCGCAGTGTGACGAAGGCCCTGCCCCCGATCGTGGGGCAGGGCCTTCCGCCGTTTCCGGGGCGCCAGGTAAGGTAAGGCTTAGCTGATGGGCCGGAGAGCGGCCCCCGCACCACCCGGGAGAGACCGCGATGTACGTGTGCATGTGTCATGCGGTCACCGAGGACCAGGTCAAGCAGGCGATCGACGCCGGGGCCGACTCGCCGCGCCGGATAGCCCAGGGCTGCAAGGCCGGGACCGACTGCGGCTCCTGCGTGCGCCGGATCCAGGCGCTGCTCGGCGAGCACGGCGGCCGCCCGTGCCCGACGGCCCGGCTGGCCGCCAAGCTGGGGCTGGCCGACCCCGAGGCGCAGGAGCGCAGTGGCGACCGGCTCGCCGCGAACCAGCCGCTCCCGCTGCGCCGGACCGCCTGAGCCGGCCGGAGCGCCCGAGCCCACCGGACCGCCTGAGCCCACCGGAGCGCGGCCGAGCCCGCCCGGACCGTTAGCTCTCCGGCTGCTCGATCAGCTGCGCCAGGTAGAGCGCCTCGCCCAGCTTCTCCAGCAGCTCCAGCTGGGTGTCGAGGTAGTCGATGTGGTTCTCCTCGTCGGCCAGGATCGCCTCGAAGACGTTGGCCGAGGTGATGTCGTTCTTGGCCCGCATCACCACGATGCCCCGGCGCAGCCGGTCGATCGCCTCGACCTCCACCTGCCGGTCGGCCTCGAACATCTCCTTGACCGTCTGCCCGATCCGGACGTGGAACAGCCGCTGGTAGTTGGGCAGGCCCTCGAGCAGCAGGATCCGGTCGGTGAGCACCTCGGCGTGCTTCATCTCGTCGAAGGACTCGTGCCGGGTGTAGCGGGCGAGCTTGGTCCAACCGAAGTTCTCCTGCATCTTCGCGTGCAGGAAGTACTGGTTGATGGCCGTCAGCTCGGCGGTGAGCTGCTCGTTGAGGAACTCGATGACCTCGGGGTCGCCCTTCATGGCGGAACCTTCCTGCTGCATCCGGAACCAGGTGGACGCATCCTGGCACCGCCACGGGTGATATTTCCAGTAAGTTCACACTCACTCGGTTGTGTTACCGATTGTCCGATTTGCTCGCGATTCCCCCGGACGGAGGGGCGCGCACCACAGCCGAGGGGCGCGCACCGGGCGACGGCCGCCGTCTGTCACCATGGAGTCATGGGTCAGTCCGAACGAGAAGCACCGCCGCCGGCTGACCCGAGGCTCCCGCCCGGCCAGCGGCTGCAGCGCGGCTGGCCGGTCCTGCACTACGGCCCGGTGCCCAGGTTCAAGCCGCTGACCTGGGACTTCCAGGTGTTCGGCGCCACCGCCTCGGCCGAGAAGCACAGCTGGGACCACGCGGGCTTCCACGCCCTGCCGCGCACCTCGGTGCGCGCCGACTTCCACTGCGTGACCCGCTTCTCGATGCTCGACAGCGAGTGGAGCGGGGTGGCCGCGGCCACCGTCCTCGACCTGGTCCCGCCGGCCCCGGGCGTCACCCATGTGATGGTCTGGGCCGAGTACGGCTACAGCGCCAACCTCCCGCTGGCCGAGTTCGCCGACCCGCGCTCGCTCTTCGCCACCCACCACGACGGCGAGCCGCTCACCGTCGAGCACGGCTTCCCGGTCCGCCTGGTGGTCCCCCAGCGGTACGCCTGGAAGGGCCCCAAATGGGTGCGCGCGGTGGAGTACATGCGCGCCGACCGCCGCGGCTTCTGGGAGGAGCGCGGCTACCACAACGTGGGCGACCCGTGGGCCGAGCAGCGCTACTCCTACCAGGAGCAGCCGGGGGACGGACCGCTGCGCTAGGCCCCGCGGTCCGCCCGGCCCGACTCAGAAGTTGATCGTGACCGTGGACCCCTTCGGCAGCATGGTGCCCGGCTGCGGGCTCTGCCCGGAGACGTTGCTCAGCCCGAAGAAGTTGATCCCGGTGCTCTTCACCTTGAACCCGGCGGCCGCCAGCGCCTTGTCGGCGTCCGACTCGCTCATCCCGGTCACCGAGGGCACGGCCACCGGCTGCGGGCCCTTGGAGAGGGTGAGCGTGACCGTGCTGCCCGCCGCCGCGGTGCCGGTGACGTCCTGGGAGACCACCGAGTTCGCCGGCACCGTGTCCGAGTAGGACTGGTCGGCGGAGAGCTCCACCCGGAAGCCGGAGGCGGTCAGGCTGGCCTGCGCGGTGGCCACCGGCTGCCCGGTGGTGTCGGGCACCGGCACCGGCTGGGCGCCCTTGCTGACCACCAGCGAGACCGGCGCGTCCACCGCCAGCTGCTGCCCGGCGGCCGGGGAGGTGGAGATCACCGAGCCGGCCGGCACGGTGGCGCTGTAGTCCTGGCTGGTGCTGCCCGGGGTCAGCCGGGCGGCGGTGAGCTGCTGCTGCGCCTGGGCCAGCGGCTTGCCGGTGACGTCGGGCACCGCGATCCGCTCCGGCCCCTTGGAGACCACCACCTTGACCGCGTCGCTCTTGCGGGTCCGCTGCCCCACCCCGGGGTCGCTGCTGATCACCTGCCCGGCCGGCACGGTCTCGCTGAACGCCTGGCTGAAGCTGGCGTGCAGCCCGGCGCCGTCCAGCGTGGCGACCGCCTGGGTCTGGGTCTGGCCGAGCACGCTGGGCACGCTCGCGTAGACGGCGCCGGAGAGCAGGTAGCTGACCACCGTCACCACCAGCGCCACGCCGGCCAGCACCGACCCCCAGATCACCCCGCGCCGCATCCGTGCCCCGCCGCCGGCCCCGGCCGCCCGGCGCGGGCGGCGCGGCGGCGGGGGCGGCTCGTCGTACGGGCGCGGCCGGGTGATCAGCGACTCCGGCGGGGCGGCGAACACGCTGGTCCGCTCCAGCGGCGCGGCCGCCGGCGGGGTCGCCAGGGGGCCCGGGCGCTGCAGCACCGAGGTGGCGTCGGCGGCCGAGTACTGCGGGCTGGGCCGCCCGGAGGCCGGCGGCTCGGCGTCCAACTGGGCCGGCGTCAGGCCGCGGCGCACCCGCTGCAGCGCGGCCAGCAGCTCCACCGCGTCCCACGGGCGGGCCTGCGGGTCGCGGGCGGTGGCCGCGGCGACGATGGCGTCCAGCTCCGGCGGCAGGCCGGGCACCGTGCGCGAGGGCGCCGGCACGTCCTCGTGCAGGTGACGGTAGATCACCTGCATCGGGTTGTCCCCGACGTACGGCTTGCTGCCGGTGAGCAGCTCGTAGAGCACGATGCCGGCCGCGTAGACGTCCACCCGCTGGTCGGTCGTGTGGGAGGGCTGGATCTGCTCCGGGGCCAGGTAGGAGACGGTGCCCATGATCAGGCCGGGCGTGGTGGTGCTGGTCACCGAGGTGTCCGCGCCGGAGAGCAGCCGGACCAGGCCGAAGTCGGTCACCTTCACCAGGCCGTCGTCGGTGATCAGCACGTTCTCCGGCTTGACGTCCCGGTGCACCAGCCCGGCCCGGTGGGCGGCGCCGAGGGCGGCCAGCACCGGCTCCAGCACGTCCAGCGCCGCCCGCACCGAGAGCGCACCGCGGTCGCTCAGCAGGTCGCGCAGGGTGCGCCCGGGCACGTACTCCATCGCCAGGAAGACCGTCGCGCCGTCCGCGCCCTGGTCGAAGACGTTGACCACGTTGGGGTGGGAGAGCCGGGCGACCGCCTTCGCCTCCCGGATGAAGCGGTCGGTGAACCCGGCGTCCCCGGCCAGCGCCGGGTGCATCACCTTGAGCGCGAGCACCCGGTCGAGCCGGGTGTCGGTGCCGCGGTAGACGGTGGCCATGCCACCGACCGCGATCCGCTCCTCGACCCGGTAGCGGCCGTCCAGCAGCGAGCCGATATGGGGGTCGTTCAACGTCGTGTCCACCCGAGGAGTCTAGAGCCGGCCGCAACACGGAAGGGTGACCCGAATGTCATCGTTGTCCAACAGCCGGACCGCCCCCGCGGCGGGGACGGCCCGGAGGCGGCGTCAGAAGGCGGGCCGCTCGCGGTGGTCCAGCTCGGCCCGGCCGGCCATCGTCGAGGAGGCCTCGGCGTGGAACCGGCGCGGGATCCGGCCGGCCCGGTAGGCCAGCCGACCGGCCTCGGCGGCCCGCTTCATCGCGTCCGCCATCAGCACCGGGTCCTGCGCCCGGGTCACCGCGGAGGCCAGCATCACCGCGGCGCACCCCAGTTCCATGGCGAGCGCGACGTCCGAGGCGGTGCCGGCACCGGCGTCCAGGATCACCGGGACCCGGGCGCTCTCCACGATCAGCTGGAAGTTGTGCGGGTTGCGGATGCCCAGCCCCGAGCCGATCGGCGAGCCGAGCGGCATGATCGCGGCGCAGCCGACGTCCTCCAACTTGCGGGCCAGCACCGGGTCGTCGTTGGTGTAGGGGAGCACCGTGAAGCCGTCGTCGACCAGGGTCTCGGCGGCGTCCAGCAGTTCGATCGGGTCCGGCAGCAGGGTGCGCTCGTCGGCGATCACCTCCAGCTTCACCCAGTCGGTGCCGAGCGCCTCGCGGGCCAGCCGGGCGGTCAGCACCGCCTCGCCGGCGGTGAAGCAGCCGGCCGTGTTGGGCAGCACCTGGATGCCGTTGCGGGCCAGCACGTCCAGCACCGAGCCCTGGGTGTCCGCCTTGACCCGGCGCATCGCCACCGTGGTCAGCTCGGTGCCGGAGACCCGCAGCGCCTGCTCCAGCACCTCCAGGCTGGGGGCACCGCCGGTACCCATGATCAGCCGGGAGCCGAAGGTGGTGTCGCCGATCGTCAGGCCGTCCTTGTCGTCGACCGGAAGGATCTCGCTCATCGTCGGATCAGCCTCCCTGCACCGCGGTCAGGATCTCCACCCGGTCCCCGGCCGCCAGCCGGGTCGTCGGCCACGAGCCGCGCGGCACCACGGCCTCGTTGACCGCGGCCGCCACTCCCGAGGGCGCCTTGGAGAGCTCGGCGACCAGCTCGGCGAGGGTCGCGTGCTCCGGCAGCTCGCGGGGCCGACCGTTGACGGTCACGGGAATGGGGGTCATGCCAGGCTCCTGAGGGCGGAACGATCGGGGGAGACGAAGCGGTCGGGGGAGAACGGCGCGGCGAGCTCGGGCAGCGTGCCGTCGGCCAGCTGCTCGGCCAGCAGGTCGCCGGTGACCGGGGTGAGCAGCACCCCGTTGCGGTAGTGGCCGGTGGCGGCCACCAGGCCGGGCAGCGCGGTCGGGCCCAGCAGCGGCGCGTTGTCCGGGGAGCCGGGCCGCAGCCCGGCGCTGGTCTCCACCAGCGGCAGCTCGGTGATCCCGGGCACCAGCTCGTGGGCGTCGCGCAGCAGCTCGTAGACGCCGCCGGCGGTGACCGTGGTGTCGTAGCCCTGCTCCTCGGTGGTGGCCCCCACCACCAGCTCGCCGTCGGCCCGCGGCACCAGGTAGAGGTGTCCGCCGCGGACCACCGCGCGCACGTTGCGGGAGAGGAAGGGCGCGTACGGTCCGGGGATCCGCAGCCGCAGGATCTGGCCCTTGACCGGCCGGACGGCGGGCAGCACGCCCGGCGGCAGCCCGGGCAGCAGGTGGCTGCGGCAGCCGGCCGCCAGCACCACCCGGTCGGCGCCGAGCACCGTGCCGTCGGCCAGCCGGACCCCGCGCGCCCGGTCCGCCTCGACCACCAGCTCGACCGCCTCGGCCCGGTGCACCCGCACCCCGGCCAGCTCGGCGGCCCGCAGCAGCGCGGCGGACAGCCGGCGCGGGTCCACCTGGTGGTCGTCGGCCACGTGCAGGGCGCCGCGCACGCCCGGGGCCAGCATCGGCTCCAGCCTGCGGGCCTCGCGGCCGGTCAACCAGTTCGAGTCCAGGCCCAGCCGGCGGTGGAAGGCGTGCAGCTCGGCCAGCTCGGCCTTGTCGTCGGCGTCCAGCGCCACCGCCAGGGTGCCGGTGGCCCGGTAGCCGGTGTCCAGCCCGGTGAGCGCCGTCAGTTCGGCGGTGAACTCCGCGTACCGCGCGTTGCTCGCCATGCCGAGGCGGAGCAGCGGCTCCTCGCCGTACTGCAGCTCGGTGACCGGGGCCAGCATGCCGGCCGCCACCTGCGCCGCGCCGCCGCCGGGTGCCGGGTCGACCAGCGCCACCCGCAGCCCGCGCTGCGCGGCCCGCCAGGCGACCGCCAGGCCGATGACGCCGCCGCCGATCACCAGCACCTCGGCGCCCCCGCCGGTCGGTTCGAGATCGCGTTCGTCGCGTGCCAAGAGGACCAGTTCTCCCTTCGCCGGAATGACCCGGATCAGGTTCGGACGGTCGCGGGCCGCCGCAGCCCGCCTCTCAGCCCGGTGCACCGGGCTCCCGTGAGGATGCCCCCACCATAACGCCGGGTGACGGGGGGACTGAAGGCACCGACCAGCCGGTGGACTGCGCGGGGCTCGCTACAGTGACCGGGTGGCTGAACTGAAGAGCACGGATCGGGTGGTCGTGGTGGGCGCCGGCCTGGCGGGCGCCCAGTGCGCGGTGGCGCTGCGCGAGGGGGGCTTCGACGGCGGGCTGACCCTGGTCGGCGCGGAACCGCACCGCCCCTACGACCGGCCGCCGCTCTCCAAGGACGTGCTGCTCGGCAAGGCCGAGGGGACCACCTTCGATCTGGACTGGGACGGCCTGGGCGTCGAGCTGCTGACCGGGCGCCGGGCCACCGCACTGACCCCCGGCACGCTGCACACCGACGCCGGCGACCTCGGCTACGACCGGCTGGTCCTGGCCACCGGCGCGACGCCGATCCGGCTGCCCGGCGACGGCGCGGCCCGGGTGCTGCGGACCGTCGACGACGCGCTGGCGCTGCGGTCGGCGCTGCGCCCCGGGGCGCACCTGGTGCTGGTCGGCGCCGGCTGGATCGGCGCCGAGACCGCCACGGCCGCCCGGCTGCTCGGCTGCCGGGTGACCGTGATCGAGGCCGCCGAGCTGCCGCTGCCGGGCGCGCTGCCCGCCGAGCTGGCCCGCCCGATGGTCGGCTGGTACGCCGAGGCCGGGGTGGACCTGCGGCTCGGTGCCCGGGTGGAGCGGATCGAGCCGGGGGTGGTGCACCTGGCCGGCGGTGCCTCGGTGGCCGGCGACGAGGTGTTGGTGGGCGTCGGGGCCCGCCCGGACACCGGCTGGCTGGCCGGCTCCGCGGTGGCGCTGGACGCCGCCGGCGCGATCGTCGCCGACGAGCGGCTGCGCACCTCGGTGCCCGACGTCTGGGCGGCCGGCGACTGCGCCAGCTACCCCTCGCTCCGGTTCGGCAACCGAACGGCCGTGCAGCACTGGGACCACGCGCTGCACTCGGGCCGCGCGGTGGCGAGCGGGCTGCTGGGCGGCACCGACCCCTACGACCCGGTGCCCTACTTCTGGTCCGAGCAGTTCGGGCGGATGGTGCAGTACGCGGGCCGGCACCGGGACGGCGACCGGGTGCTCTGGCGGGGCACCCCCGAGGACCCGGAGTGGAGCGTGCTCTGGCTGCGCGAGGGCCGGCTGACCGCGGTGCTCGCCGTGGACCGGCCGCGCGACCTGGCGCAGGGCCGCCGGCTGGTCGACCAGGCCCGGGTGCTCGACCCGGCCGCCGCCGCGGACCCGGCGGTGGCGCTGAAGTCGGCGGTCCTCGACTGACCCGGCCGTGGTGCTGACACCTCCCTGACGGGGTGGTGGGTGCGCGCTGCCCTCGCGAGGTGGCAGGCTGGTGCCGTGAGTGAGACGGAATCCAAGATCGAAAGCCTGGTCCAGGACTGGGTCTACCTGCCCGACATCTCCGAGCGCTGGGGTGTGCTGGTCACCGAGGTCCGCAAGATGGTCAAGGAGCACCGCCTGATCGCGGTGCGCCGCGGCGAGAACAACGCGCTCCAGGTGCCGGCCGCCTTCATCGCGGACGACGGCCTGGTCAAGCACCTCGGCGGCACGCTGACCGTGCTGCGCGATGGCGGTTACGACGACGAAGAGATCCTGGAGTGGCTCTTCACCGAGGACCCGAGCCTGCCGGGCAGCCCGATCCAGGCGCTGCGCGAGGACCGGGGCACCGAGGTGAAGCGCCGCGCCCAGGCGATGGCGCTGTGACGGGCACTGCCGACCCGCGGGCGCAGCTGGCCGACGCCCGGCTCTACCTGTGCACCGACGCCCGGCGCGAGCAGGGTGACCTGGAGCAGTTCCTGGACGCGGTGCTGGCGGGCGGCGTGGACATCGTCCAGCTGCGCGACAAGGGGCTGGAGGCCCGCCAGGAGCTGGAGTACCTGGAGGTCTTCGCCGCGGCCGCCGAGCGGCACGGCAAGCTCTTCTCGGTCAACGACCGGGCCGACGTGGCGCACGCCGCCCGGCCGCAGGTGCTGCACCTGGGCCAGGACGACCTGCCGGTGCCGGCGGCCCGGGCGATCCTCGGCCCCGAGGTGCTGATCGGGCGCTCCTGCCACGCCGAGTCCGAGGTGGCCGCCGCGGTCGCCGAGCCGGGCGTGGACTACTTCTGCACCGGACCGGTCTGGCCGACCCCGACCAAGCCGGGCCGCCCGGCCCCGGGCCTGGGTCTGGTCGAGTACGCGGCGCGGCAGCAGAGCGACCGGCCGTGGTTCGCGATCGGCGGGATCGACCTCGGCAACCTGGACCAGGTGCTGGCGGCCGGCGCCCGCCGGGTGGTGGTGGTCCGGGCGATCACCGCCGCCGACGACCCGGGCGCGGCCGCGGCCGAGCTGGCCCGGCGGGTGCGGGCGGCCGACTGACGGCAGCCGGCGCCGGGCAGTCCCGGTAACGCCGTACGACCTCAGTAACGACGGACCGTGGCGGCCCGGGCGAGCGCGAGCAGCGTGTCCCGGGCCGCTTCGTCCTTGAGCGGAGCCGCCGCCAGCGCGGCCAGCGAACGCGTCATCAGCTGCTCGATCCGCTCCTCCACCTGCGCGGGGGCCCCGCTGCGCGCCACCAGCTCGCCGAGCTCGGCGATCTCCGCCGGGGTGAGGTCGGCTGCGCCCAGCCGGGTGTCCAGCCGGGTCGACTGCTCGCGCGGCAGCGCCCGCAGCGCCAGCGCGACCAGCAGGGTGCGCTTGCCCTCGCGCAGGTCGTCGCCGGCCGGCTTGCCGGTGACCGCGGGGTCGCCGAAGACGCCGAGCAGGTCGTCGCGCAGCTGGAAGGCCTCGCCCAGCGGCAGCCCGAACTCTCCGTAGGCCGCGACCAGTTCCTCGCTCGCACCGGCCAGCCGGGCGCCCACCTGGAGCGGGCGCTCGATGGTGTACTTCGCCGACTTGTAGTGCAGCACGGTGGTGGCCCGGGTCAGCGCCAGGTCGTCGGTGGAGTCACCGGCCACCGGCTCCAGCACGTCCAGGTACTGCCCGGCCATCACCTCGGTGCGCATCAGGTCGAAGACCGGCTTGGCGGCCAGCACCGCCTCCGGGGTCAGGCCGCAGCGGACGAACAACTCGTCGCACCAGATCAGCAGCAGGTCGCCGAGCAGCACCGCGGCCGCCGCACCGTACTGCTCGCGGTCGCCGCGCCAGCCGCGCTCCCGGTGCAGCGCCTCGAACCGGCGGTGGATCGAGGGCAGCCCGCGGCGGGTGTCGCTGCGGTCCATCAGGTCGTCGTGCACCAGGGCGCTGGCCTGCAGCAGCTCCAGCGCGGCGGCGGCGGAGAAGATCCCCTCGTGGTCGTCGGGGCCGCCCGCGCCGCGCCAGCCCCAGTAGCAGAAGGCCGGGCGCAGCCGCTTGCCGCCGTCCAGCAGGAAGTCGCGCAGCGCGTCCGCGGCCGCCACCAGGTCCGGGGAGATCGAGCTCAGCAGCGCGTGCTGCTCGGCCATGAACCGGGCGAGCGCGGCGTCCACCCGGGTGCGGGCGGCCGCCTGGTCGAGCGGCTGCACGGGCGTGGGGCTGGGCGAGGTCACGGGGCACTCCGGGGTGAGCGGGGAAGGAGTTCAGCCTAGCCGGACGGTGCTGCGAACCGGTGGGCCGCGAGGGGTCGGCGGGCGGTCCGTCCGGCCGTGCGGAGCAGTCTGTCCGACCGTGCAGACGAATTGTCTCAGCTGTTGAGCGCGGGTTGTCCGGGCCACCACCTCGGCGGATACCCTGCGAACATGGCACTCGGCGTTCCCTCCACCAGAACCGACCGCGCCCAAACGGTCCGCGAACTCCTGGCCGCCGGGAAGCGCTCGTACTCCTTCGAGTTCATGCCCCCGCGCACCGAGGCGGCCGAGCACAAGCTCTGGGCCGCGATCCGCCGGCTGGAGCCGCTGAACCCCAACTTCGTCTGCATGACCTACGGCGCCGGCGGCTCCACCCGCGGACGCACCGTCAACATGGTCGGCCGGATCGCCACCGAGACCACGCTCACCCCGGTCGCCCACCTGACCGCGGTCGACCACTCGGTGGCCGAACTGCGCAACATCATCGGCCAGTACGCCGACCAGGGCGTGCGCAACGTGCTCGCAGTGCGCGGCGACCCGCCCGGCGACCCGATGGGCGAGTGGGTGCCGCACCCGCAGGGCGTCACCTACGCCTGCGAACTGGTCGAACTCATCAAGTCGATCGGTGACTTCTGCGTGGGCGTGGCCGCCTCGCCGAACATGCACCCGCGCTCCACCGACTGGGACGACGACATCCGGCACTTCGTCGCCAAGATCCGGGCCGGCGCCGACTACGCGATCACCCAGATGTTCTTCGAGGTGGAGGACTACCTGCGGCTGCGCGACCGGGTGGAGGCGGCCGGCTGCGACACGCCGATCATCCCGGAGATCATGCCGGTCACCAACGCCAAGCAGCTGGAGCGCTTCCCGCAGCTGAGCGGCTCGGCCTTCCCGGCCGAGCTGGAGGCCCGGCTGCGCGCGGTCCAGCACGACCCGGCGGCGCTGCGCGAGGTGGGCATGGAGCACGCCACCTCGATGTCCGAGCGGCTGCTCGCCGAGGGCGCTCCGGGCCTGCACTTCATCACCCTCAACGGGTCGACCGCGACGCTGCAGATCTACCAGAACCTCGGGCTGCACCGGGGCTGAGCGGCTGCGCCGCGGATGTGGGGCGGCGGCTGTCGAACAGGTACAGTCGCCGGACACGCATGTCGCGCGCCGGGCAGTGGTGGAGGAACGCCGATGGGCATCGGGATGCTGGCCTTGTACGCGGCGCTCGCCGTGGTCGCGCTCTGGCTGGTGGCCGAGCTGCTGCTGCAGAACCGGGCCCCGGTGCACTGGCGCGGGGCCGCGCTCGGCGGCTTCCTGCTGGTCGCGGCCGGGATGGCGGTGCACTCGGTGCCGGTGATCGCCGGCGGCGCGCTGGCCTTCGCGGTCGGCCAGGCCTTCGTCACGCTCTCGGTCAAGCGCGGTTACACGGCCGGCTGGTCGCTGCGGTCCGCCGACGGCTCGCTGCCCGGCCCGCTGGCCAAGGTCCCGCTGCTCGGCGCGGCGACCGGCGGCACGCCGGCACCGGCGGTGGTGGCCGCCGCCGCACAGGTCGGCGAGGTCGGGCCGATCGAGGCGACGGGGGACGGGCCGGCGGACCCGGAGCTGCCGGAGCCGGCCGAGCCGGTGGCCGCGTTCGACGCCGAGTACGGGTACGAGTCGGTGTACGAGACCCAGCAGCAGCCGATGGGCCAGCAGCCGGTGGGCCAGCAGATGGTCGACCAGGCCGGCTACCCCTACCAGGAGCAGCAGCTGCCGCAGCAGCAGTACTACGACCCGAACCAGTACCAGCCCGAGTACGGCGGCTACTACCAGCCGCAGCCGCAGCCGCAGGACTACGCCGCCGCCGGTGACTACCAGCAGGCCTACCCCTCCTACGAGCAGCAGCAGTGGCAGCAGCCCCAGCAGCAGTACTACGACCCGAACCAGTACCAGCCGGAGTACGGGGCGGTCCCGCAGCAGCAGGCACCGGCGTACGAGTACTACCAGCAGCCGCAGCCCGGCACCTGGCCGTAGGGCCGCTCTGACGGATCGTGCCGGGCGCTCAGGCCGGCCCGATCAGCCCCGCCACCACGCACGCCGACATGCCGGCCCGGGCCAGCCCGCCGCCCGGGTGCGCGGCGCCGCCCACCAGGTACCGCCCCGGCCGGTCCGCGGCGGTGTTGGCGGGCTGCAGGAAGGCGCCGCCGGCCCCGGCCAGCGCCGGCCGGGCCACCGCACCACCCGGCGCCGAGGTCTCCCGCTCGGTGTCCGCCGGGGTCCGCACCACCCGCCAGAGCACCCGGTCCGCCAGGTCGGTGCCGGCCGCGGCCAGGTGGGCCAGCAGCCGGTCCGCGTACCGCTCGGCGACCCCCGGGGCGGTCCAGTCGAAGACCGCCTGCGAGGGCACCGTCACCGTCAGGGTGACCGCCTCGTGCGCCTCGTCCGGGCGCAGCGCCGGGTCGTCGGGGCGCAGCAACTGCACGGTGGGGCGCTCGCAGAGCCGGGCGGGGGAGCCGAACAGTGCGGCCAGCTCGTCCTGCGGGTCGGCCGCGTGCACCACGGTGCGGTGCACGGTGCCGGCGGGGCGCGGGCCGCGCAGCGCGAGCAGCACGGTGAACCGGCCGGGGGCGCTCGCCTCGCCCGGGGCCGGGCGCAGCAGCAGGTCGGCGTCCAGGTCGCCGGGCTCCGCCGCCGGGTCGACCCGCTCGCCGAACCGGAACCGGACGCCGCGCTGCTCGCACCGCCGGTACACCGCGTCGGCCAGCGCGCGCAGGCCGCCGTGCACGTACCAGACGCCGAAGGTCTGCTCCATGTACGGGATCACGGTGGCCCCGGCGGGGGCGGTGCGCGGGTCGAAGCCGAAGCGCAGCGCGTACTCGGTGAGCAGCGCGGTGAGCGCGGGGTGCCCGCCGAGCTCGCGGGCCGCCACCTGCGCCAGGGTGGGGGCGGCGGCGGGCCGCAGCCGGGCCAGGCCGCGGCGCGGGGCGACGGGGTAGGGGTCGGTGCCCAGCCGCGCGGGGTCGGCGGGCAGCGGTTCCTCCAACAGCGGGCGGCGGGTGGCCTCCCAGACCGCCCGGCCGCGGTTCATCACCGCGCCCCAGCGCTCGCCGGCCCCGTTGCCGAACGCCTCGGTGAGGGCCTGGGCCACCCCGCCGCGGGAGGCGTTGGGCAGCGCGAGCCCGGTGCCGTCGGCGAACCGGTGCCGGCTCTCCGGGTCCACCGGGGTCAGTGTGACCAGCTGCTCGAGCGGTTCCCGGCCGGTCTTCAGGGCCAGGTCGCGGTAGACGGCGGGCAGCGTGAGCAGAGTCGGGCCGGTGTCGAAGGCGAACCCGTCGCGCTCGTGGCGGCCGAGCATCCCGCCGTGGGTCGGGCCGGCCTCGCAGACCGTCACCCGGTGCCCGATGGTGGCCAGCCGCGCGGCGGCGGCCAGTCCGCTGATCCCTGCTCCGACGACCACGATCCGTGCCATGGTCGGTGATCCTATTCCGGCCCGCCCGGGCCCGGCGCACCTGGTCAGGGGTGGTGCGTGGGCGGAGCGGCGGCCGGCGGCGGCGGAATTGTCAGTGCCGGCGGCCAGCATGGGCGGTGGACGGGTCGACCGGCCCGCCCACGACCGCTCCGGAGCCGGGCCGGAGCAGACCTGTGTGGGGAGTACAGACCATGACCGTCGCCGACCTCCCGCAAGAGATCCCGCTGCGCTCCGTCGACGTCCATCCCGTCCTGCTGAAGGCCGGAGCCCCGCCCGCCGCCCGGGACCTGCTGGCCCAGGCCCACCGCACCCTGCTCGCCGCCGCCGCGGCCGAGGACCCGCTGGAGCGCTACGCCACCGCGCACCTGGCCGCGCTGCGCACCACCGCCGCGGTGCTCGCCGTGCGCGGCCGCCCGGAGAAGAACCCGCGCCGCCGCAAGACGATCCGCAGCGCCTGGGAGGTGCTGCCCGAGGTGGCCCCCGAACTGTCCGAGTGGGCGGTGTACTTCGCCGCCGGAGCGGCCAAGCGCGCGGCGGCCGAGGCCGGGGTGCCCGGCGCCGCCTCGGCCCGGGACGCGGACGACCTGATCCGTAACACCTCCGTCTTCGTCCGCTTGGTCGAACGGGTGCTCAAGATGCCAGGCAATAGGGTGGGGGAGACCGGACCCCACGCCTCCTGAAGGAGCTCCCGTGTACCCCACCCGCCCGCGCAGCGCCCTGCGAACCGCCGTGGTCTGGGAGGTGGTGCGAACGTCGCTGGAGCGCCGGGCCGCGGAGCTGGACCAGCCGGTGCTCGACGTGCTGGACACCGGCGGCGGCACGGGCAACTTCGCCGTGCCGGTGGCCAAGCTCGGCCACCGGGTCACCGTGGTCGACCCCAGCCCCGACGCGCTCTTCGCGCTGGAGCGCCGGGCGGCCGAGGCCGGGGTCACCGACCTGATCCGCGCGGTGCAGGGGGACACCCAGACGTTGCCCGACCTGATCGCCCCGGCGTCGGTGGACGCGGTGCTCTGCCACGGCGTGCTGGAGGTGGTGGACGACCCGACCGAGGCGCTCGGCCACCTCACCGGGACGCTGCACAAGGGCGGCCTGGTCAGCCTGCTGGCCGCCAACCGCAACGGTGCGGTGCTGGCCCGCGCGCTGGCCGGCCACTTCGACGAGGCCCGCACGGTGCTGGAGGCGCCCGGCGGCCGCTGGGGCACCGGCGACCCGATGCCGCGCCGCTTCACCGTCGAGGAGCTGCACGAGCTGGCCGCCGCCGCCGGCCTCACGGTGGCCGCGGTGCACGGGGTGCGGGTCTTCGCCGACCTGGTGCCCGGGGTGCTGGTGGACACCGAGCCGGGTGCCATGGAGGCGCTGCTCCGGCTGGAGGAGGCCGCCGCCCAGCAGCCCGCCTTCCACGCGGTCGCCACCCAGCTGCACCTGCTCGCCACCCTCGGCTGAGCCCGGCGCCGGGCCGCCCGTCGGACGCCGCGCGGCAAGCCCCGGAAGTCTCGCCTCCGCAGCCGGGCACTCGGCGGCCGTCGTGTTCGTTGCACCCTCGTGGGGTGTGGCGAACGCGGCGGAAACCGTCGATCGTCGCCACCTCCGGATCTCGCCGCTGGACCGTATGATCTGGGTAAAGCCAGAACGCATGACGGCCAGACGCATGGGGCATATGGACCACGACAAGGCCAGGTGGCGGACCGGTCGCCCCGCGACCGACGAGTAGGAGGACTCCGTGCCGCTCTCGGAGCACGAGCAGCGACTGCTCGACCAGATGGAGCGAGCGCTGTACGCCGAAGATCCCAAGTTCGCGACGGCGCTTGAGGGAACCGGGCTGCGCACCTACACCCGTCGGCGGGTGTACCTGTCGGCGGCGGGATTCGTGGTGGGAGTGGCCCTCCTGATGGGAGGCCTGATCGTGACGCCGCAGCTGATCTGGCTGAGCGTGATCGGTTTCCTGGTGATGCTGGGGTGTGCGCTGGTGGCCGTGGCCGGCTGGCGCAAGCACCCGGTGGTCGGCCCCGGTGCCGGCCTGCGGGCGGCTCCGCCGGCCCGCCGCAAGGCCGGCGTGATGGACCGGATGGAACAGCGCTGGCAACGCCGTCGCGACGAGCACGACGGCCTCTGAGGGAGAGCACGACGGCCTCTGAGGGAGAAGTCAACGAACTGAACGCCGTGGGCGGGTGATCTTCGGACCACCCGCCCACGGCGTTTCCCGTTCCCCGGGGGAGCCGGTGGGGTGCACCGGGCCCGCCCGGCGCACCCCACCCAGGTCAGCCCCGGCGGTCCGCCCGCTCGGGCCGCCGCAGCCGCGCCCCGGCCCGGGCCAGCGCGGCCCGGGTGCGCAGTCGGGCGGCGAGCACCCGGTCGGCCAGTCGCCGGCCCAGCTGCGCCGCGGACGGCGGCAGCAGTACCGCGCGCACCCGGCGCAGCAAGCCCGCCGAGCTCCGCAGCCCGGCCCGGGCCAGGCGCACGTCCGGCCCCAGCGGGGCGGCCGGCTCCGGCGTGCGGGCGTAGAGCACCCGCTCGGTGGCCAGCGCCACCCGGCCCACCGCGGCCCGGGCGGGCCCGTCCAGCCCGGCCGCGGTGCTGATCCGCTCCCCGGTCAGGCGCGGGCTGTGCGCCTCGTCCGGCGGGATGCCGAGGTCCCAGGCCGAGTCGATCAGTTCCTGCCAGGCCGCCAGCACCTGCGCCTCGGTCAGCGCGCCGCCCGGGCCGCCCGGTCGCCGTCGACCGCTGCCGAGCCGGCGGCGGCGCAGCCGGCTGCGCCAGAGCATCGGCGACAGCAGCAGGAGCAGCACCAGCGCGCCGCCCGCGAGCCCGCCGATCAGGCCCGCCGGCAGTCCGCGCCCGGTCGGCGCGGCCGCCACCGGCAGCGCGGCGGCCGAGGCCGTGGCGGTGGGCTGCACGTGTCCGCAGCTGCCCTGCTTGCGGGCCTCCGCCGGGCAGTTCTCCCCGTTCGGGGCGCTGGTCGGCTGGTCGGGCGTGGCGGAGGCCGTGGCCGGACCGGTGGGCGTGGCCGCCGCGCCCTGCGGCCGGCTGTAGTCCGGCGCAACCCCGCGCGAGGGGGTCGGCTCGAAGCGCACCCAGCCGACGCCGGAGAAGTACAGCTCGGGCCAGGCGTGGTAGTCCTGCGTGCCGACCGTGAAGCTGCCGTCGCCGTTCGGGTGCCCCGGGGCGAAGCCGACCGCCACCCGGGCGGGGATCCCCAGGGTGCGCGCCATCGCGGCCATGGTGGCCGAGAAGTGCACGCAGAAGCCGGTCCGGTCCTGCAGGAACTTGGCGATCGCGTCCGGCCCGGTGCCCTGGTCCACGTGGGTGCTGTAGCTGAAGCCGCCGGTGGTGGTGAACCAGTCCTGCAGCGCGACCGCCTTGTCGTAGGCGGTCTCCTTGCCCGCCGTCACCTGCAGCGCGGTGGCCTTGACCACGCCGGGCAGGTTGCCTGGCACATCGAGGTAGCTGTCGGTGATCGACTTGGGTGCGGGCGGGGCGTCGCGCAGCTGCTCCGGCGTCGGGTCGACGGCCAGCGAGGTCACCGTGTAGTCCAGCCCGGTGGGCTGCAGGCTCTGGCCGCCGACCAGGGCGCCGACCTCCGGCTCGTAGCGCCAGTTGCCCGGCACCCGGACCCGCTCCATCGGGTACGGCGCCGGCAGCCAGTTGGTGCTCAGGCTCGGCGACATCGCGATGGTGGTCACGAAGGGCGTCGCCGGGACGTCTCCGGCCAGCCCGGCCGGCGCCGGCAGCACCGAGGGCAGCGCCACGATGTCCTGCTTGCCGGGCTTCCACTCCTGGCCGTCGAACTCGTCCAGTGCGGTGATCCGCAGGTAGGTGCTGCGCAGCACGCTGGGGTCGCCGCGGTAGCTGAGCAGCTCCTGGTTGTCGGACCCGCGCAGGCCGTCGGTCAGCGCGACCACCGGGCTGAGCGCGTTGATGTTGCCGCCGCCGGAGCCGGTGCCGTCGTTGCCGAAGCCGTTGTTGACCAGGCTGAGGTCCCAGTTCGGCGCGAGGGCCGGCAGCACCATGGCCACCGCCAGTGCGACCAGGCCGATCCGGTGGCCGCCGGTGGGCACGCCGCTGGGGCCGTCCCCGGTGCCGGCGCCGCGGAAGACCCGGCCCCAGCGGGAGAGCCGGTCGCGGCCCTCGGCGAAGAGCAGCATCAGGTAGCCGGCGCCGGCCGCCAGGAACCAGAGCCAGCCGGCGCCGCCCTGGGGGCCGGCCAGCCCGGTCCCGACCGAGTAGAGGGCCAGCAGCGGCAGCCCGGCCAGCGGGGCCCGCCGGAAGCCGACCGCCAGCCCGTCCACCAGGATCGCGACCAGTGCCACCGAGGAGATCATCACGAACCGCAGGCCCGGGGTGGCCGGCGCCGGGATCGTGTACTGGCTGATGTCGTTGCCGGCCGAGACCAGCAGGTCGTTCAGGGCGCTCAGGGTGTTCGGGCCGGGCACCACCACACCGATGAAGCTGGTCCGGACCGAGCCGAACAGCAGCAGGTAGCCCGCCACCACCAGCTGGACCAGCACGGTCAGCAGGTGCGGCGCCGACAGCCGGCGCAGCCCGGCGCCGACCAGGGCGATCACCAGGATCAGGCCGCCGGCCGGGATGATCCAGCCGGCCGGGCGCAGCAGCGGGGTCAGGCTCAGCATGCCCAGCGCGGTGGCGATGGCGGCGTACAGGGTCAGTCGTGCGCGGTCGCTCATGCGCTCGCTCCGTTCCGGCCGGCCGCCGGAGCGGGTCCGGTTTGGCGGTCCACCTGGCGCCAGAGGTCGGCCACCGCGTCGCCGGCCCGGGCGACCAGCACGGTCCAGCCGGCCTCGCGCAGCAGTCGCACCGGCCGCTCCAGCGGATCCGCCCCGCCCGGCGGCGGTGCCGTGCGCAGGCCCGCCCAGCTCCCGGTGTCCAGCACGAAGGCGATCGCCGCCCCGGCCCGTCGGCGCAGCCGGCCAAGGCCCGCCACCTGCTCGTCGTCCAGCCCGCCGAGGATCGCCACCAGCAGGCCCTCGCCGCCGATCCGCAGCACCTCCTCGGCGCGGCCCAGGCCGCTGCCGGTGGAGTGGTCGACCACGGCGAGCGAGTCCAGCAGCAGGCCGATCGACTCGGTCACCGAGCCGCTGCGGAAGGCGCTGGTCTCCGGCACCTGCTGGCCGTCGTCGGTGAGCAGCCGGGTCTGGTAGCCGCGCTCCAGCAGGTGGGCGCCGACCGAGGCGGCGCAGCCGACCGCCCACTCGAAGGAGGAGGCCGGGCCGCTGCCGCGGTGGCCGATCTCCCGGGTGTCGAGCAGCACGGTGGCCCGGGGGCGCAGCGGCTGCTCCTCGCGGCGGACCATCAGCTCGCCGTACTTGGCGGTGGACTTCCAGTGCACCCGGCGCAGGTCGTCGCCGTGCCGGTACTCGCGCGGCACGGTGTCGTCGTCGCCGGCCAGCGCGAGCGCGCGGGACAGGCTCTCGCCGTAGCCGGCCCACTCGCCGGACAGCCGCACCGGCGGCAGCGGGTGCACCTGGGGGACCACGGTGAGGGTGTCGGAGGCGTTGAACGAGCGGGTCAGTTCGCACATCCCGAACGGGTCGCTCAGCCGCAGCTGGAGCGGGCCCAGCGGGTAGCGGCCGCGCAGGTCGGAGCGGACCCGGTAGGAGACCTCGCGGAAGCCGCGCGGCTCCACCCGGTCCAGCACGAACCGCGGTCGCGGCCCGAGCACGTAGGGCACCCGGTCCTCCAGCATCAGCAGGCCGGTGGGCACCCGGGAGACGTTGTCCACCCGCAGGTGCACCCGGGCCTCCTGGCCGGCCGGCGCCCGGTGCGGGGTGAGCCGGCGGCCGCCGGCCACCTGGTAGCGGGTGCGCAGCAGCAGCGCCGCGGCGGACAGCGGCAGCGCGGCCAGCAGCACGCCGACCCGCAGCAGGGCGTTCTGGCCGAGCAGGTAGGAGCAGACCAGCGAGGTCAGTCCGGCGGCGAGGAAGGAGCGGCCGCGGGTGGTCAGGCCGCGCAGACCGGCCCGGAAGCCGGCCGGCTCGTCCGGTGCGGACACGGTCAGCTCCTCCGCCCGGGGGCCGCTCCCGGGAAGCCCGCGGCGTGGCCCGGCTGCGGGCTCTGCGGGCGCGGGATGGGCACCCGCCGGACCAGTTCGGCGACGATCTGCTCGGCCCCGCGCCGGCTCAGCTGGGCCTCCGCGGTCGGCAGCAGGCGGTGCGCCAGCACCGGCACGGCCAGCGCCTGCAGGTCGTCCGGCAGCACGTAGTCGCGCCCGGCCAGCGCGGCGGCGGCCCGGGCGGCCCGGACCAGGTGCAGGGTGGCGCGCGGGGAGGCGCCGAGCCGCAGCTCGGGCGAGGTGCGGGTGGCGTTGACCAGGTCGACCGCGTACCGGCGGATGCTGTCGGCGACGTGCACGGCGCGCACCACGTCGATCAGCTTGAGGATGTCGTGGGCGTGCGCGACCGGCTGCAGGTCGTCCAGCGGGGAGGCGCCGCCGTGCACGTCCAGCATCGCCAGCTCGGCCTCGGGGCTCGGGTAGCCGATCGAGATCCGGGCCATGAAGCGGTCGCGCTGGGCCTCGGGCAGCGGGTAGGTGCCCTCCATCTCCACCGGGTTCTGGGTGGCGATCACCATGAACGGGGAGGGCAGCTCGTAGGTGGTGCCGTCGATGGTCACCTGGCGCTCGGCCATCGACTCCAGCAGCGCGGACTGGGTCTTCGGCGAGGCGCGGTTGATCTCGTCGCCGACCACGATCTGCGCGAAGATCGCGCCGGGGCGGAACTCGAAGTCCATCCGCTGCTGGTCGAAGACGTTGGTGCCGGTCACGTCGGAGGGCAGCAGGTCGGGGGTGAACTGGATCCGGCGCACCGTGCAGTCCACCGACCGGGCCAGCGCCTTGGCCAGCATGGTCTTGCCGACCCCGGGCACGTCCTCGAGCAGCAGGTGGCCCTCGGCCAGCATCACGGTGAGGGCGAGCCGGACGGCCTCCGGCTTGCCCTCGATCACGCTCTCCACCGAGGCCCGGACCCGGTCGATGATGGCGCTCAGCTCGGGCAGGCCCAGCGGGTGCGCCACGGCCGCCGGCGCAGGCCGCGGGGCGCTCCCGTGCCTGTCCAGTCCGGCCTGCTCGTCGTAGGTCGTCACCCGTTCGCTCCTCGCCCCTGCTCCTGCCGGTCCGCCTCTCCGGGACCGCCGCAGCGGCATTCTTTCCTGAGAGGTGGCCAGAAGTCACCCGAAGGAGCGAGGCGCGCGGTGGGGCCGTCCCCCCGCCGCGCGTCCGGCGGACGGGGTCAGTGGACCTCGCGCAGCAGGCCGGTGTGCACGTCGAAGACGAACCCGCGCACGTCCGTGGTGTCCACCAGGAACGGCGAGGTGCGCACCCGCTGCATGGACTGGCGCACGTCGCCGTCCAGGTCCACGAAGGCCTCCACCGCCCACTGCGGGCGCTGGCCGACCTCCAGCTCCAGCTCGCGGCGGAAGTCCTCGGTCAGCCCGAGCAGGCCGCAGCCGGTGTGGTGGATCAGCGCGACCGAGCGGGTGCCGAGGGCCCGCTGGCTGATCGTCAGTGAACGAATGGTGTCGTCGGTGACCACACCACCGGCGTTGCGGATGATGTGGGCGTCGCCGAGTTCCAGGCCGAGCGCGGCGAACAGGTCGAGCCGGGCGTCCATGCACGCCACCACGGCGACCTTCTGCACCGGACGGGCGTCCATGCCGCCGTCCTTGAAGGTCACGGCGTAGCTGCGGTTGGAGCCGACGAAACGATCGATGATCGATTCAGTGGCCGAACCGGCGGGGTCGCTGGGGGACGACCGATCAGGGGTCACTGTCATGGGTACGACGGTAGTAGGAATTTTCGGGTTGTGGTGGGGGCGGGGTCGATTGGATGTGCTGGTGTGATGGAGCGCATAGGGCGCGCGTGGCGCGAGCGGGCGGCGCGGACCCGGGCGGTAGTCTGACGCTCCGTACGCAGCCCGAGGCCTCCTCCCGCTCCGTGCCACCTGACGCACCTTCCCCGGCGCCCGGCGGCACCCCTTCCCCCAGCGAGCGGGCGGGGACCCCGGGCGGCGTCCGGGCCGGCCTGGGCCGTGGGTCAGAATGGGTCGAAATCACAGCTCCGGGAGCCGCGCGTCGGCTGCCCGCGGCTCCCGTCCGACCGAAAGGCGCCCGCCCGCATGGCCACTGGCACACCGGAACCCAAGCACGTCCCGGTCATGCTGCAACGCTGCATGGATGCCCTGGCCCCGGCGATCGGCGGCCCCGGCGCGGTGGTGGTGGACGCCACCCTGGGCCTGGGCGGGCACAGCGAGGCGTTGCTCACCCAGTTCCCCGAGGTCCACCTGGTCGCGGTGGACCGCGACCCGGAGGCGCTGCGGCTGGCCGGCGAGCGGCTCGCCCCCTTCGGTGACCGGGCCACCCTGGTGCACGCGGTGTACGACGAGATCCCGCAGGTGCTCGACGAGCTGGGCATCGCGCGGGTCCAGGGGCTGCTCTTCGACCTCGGCGTCTCCTCGATGCAGCTGGACGAGGCCGAGCGCGGCTTCGCCTACGCCCAGGACGCCCCGCTGGACATGCGGATGGACCAGAGCCGCGGGATCAGCGCCGCCGAGGTGCTCAACACCTACAGCCACGGCGCGCTGGCCCGGATCCTCAAGGTCTACGGCGAGGAGCGGTTCGCCGGGAAGATCGCCTCGGTCATCGTCCGGGAGCGCGAGAAGGAACCGTTCAGCACCAGTG
This sequence comes from Kitasatospora sp. LaBMicrA B282, assembly GCF_050325825.1. Lineage (NCBI taxonomy): Bacteria > Bacillati > Actinomycetota > Actinomycetes > Kitasatosporales > Streptomycetaceae > Kitasatospora > Kitasatospora sp. LaBMicrA B282. The sequence goes on along the minus strand of NZ_JBNQTI010000099.1, from coordinate 1,329 downwards.
CGCGTCTGGTCGATCTGGTGCGCAACGCGATTCCGGCGGCCACCCGCCGCACCGGCGGCAACCCGGCCAAGCGGACCTTCCAGGCGCTGCGGATCGAGGTCAACGGCGAGCTGGAGGTGCTCGACCGGGCCATTCCGAACGCGCTGGAGGTGCTCGCGGTGGGCGGCCGGATCGCGGTGATGTCCTACCAGTCGCTGGAGGACCGGCTGGTCAAGCAGCACTTCGCGGCCGGCGCCACCAGCACCGCGCCGCCCGGGCTGCCGTTCGTGCCCGAGCAGCACCAGCCCTGGCTGAAGCTGATCACCCGCGGGGCCGAGCTGGCCACCGAGGAGGAGATCGAGCAGAACCGGCGCGCCGCGCCCGTGCGGCTCCGCGTGGCGGAGAGGATCCGCAGTACGGGTACCCGGGGCTAGGGCCTCGCCGCGGCCCGCCGCCGAGCCGGCCGGCGGGCGGCGCGGGCGGGCCGCGGCCGTCGAAACGGGGGAGGCAGGCGTGAGGGAGAACGTGGTGCAGGCGGCTGGCGGGAGCAGGCAGACGGGCAGGCTGCTGCCGGGGCAGCCGGGGCGGGCCCGGATCACCGTGCGCCCCGGGCGGTCGGGCCGCGGCGGTCGCGGGCGCACGCCCTTCGCGGTGCTGGTGGTGGTGCTGCTGACCAGCGGGCTGCTCGGCCTGCTGGCCCTGAACACCGCGCTCAACGAGGGCTCCTTCGAGCTGACCAAGCTGCAGAAGCAGACCACCACCCTGACCGACCAGCAGCAGCAGTTGCAGCAGCAGATCGACCACGCTTCGGCGCCCGACGCGCTGGAGCAGCAGGCCCGCCAACTGGGCATGGTGCCCGGCGGCGATCCGGCCTTCCTGCAGGACGACGGCAAGGTGCTGGGCAGCCCGGGGCCGGCCAAGGACAGCCCGCCGGTCAAGCGGTCCGACGCCCAGCTCTGGCCGGGCGGCAGCCAGCCCCCGGCCTCGCCGAGCCCCGCCCCCGGCCCGGGCCCGGGCGCTGTTACCGCCCCCGCCCCCGGCCCGGCCTCCGCCACCGCTCCCGCGGCCGGCCCGAGCAGCGCCGCACCGGCGCCGGCCGACACCTCGGGCGAGGGCACCCTGCGGGTCGACCCGGTCGGCCCCGCCACCCCGTCCAGCCCCAGCCCGTCCACCGGCCCGAGCGGAAGCGCTGCCCGATGACCACGCCACGCCGTCCCCGCACCCCCGGTGAGCGCCGCCCGGCCGCCCCAGAGCAGCGGCGCTCCGGCGAGCGGCCGCGCGGCCAGGGCGCCGGCGCGGCCCAGCCGGCCAAGCAGCGGGCCGAGCAACCCCCGAAGGCCGCCGCCAAGG
>NZ_JBNQTI010000098.1:0-32524 GCF_050325825.1 Kitasatospora sp. LaBMicrA B282 | reverse complement strand
CCCGCCGGTTGACGAGCAACCGGCGGGCCGCGGGGGCGGTCGGCCGCCGCGGGGGCGAGCCGTCAGTCCCTGGTCGGGTCAGGCCCTCAGCGGGTCAGTCCCTGATCCCGGTCAGTCCTTGATCTCGCAGAGCGCCGCGCCACTGCTGACGCTCGCGCCGACCTCGGCCTTCAGACCGGTGATGGTGCCGGCCTTGTGGGCGTTCAGCGGCTGCTCCATCTTCATCGCCTCCAGGACCACGATCAGCTCGCCCTCGGCGACCTGCTGGCCCTCCTCGACGGCGACCTTGACGATGGTGCCCTGCATCGGCGAGGCCAGCGTGTCACCGCTGACCGCGGCGCCCGCCTTCTTGGCGCCGACCCGGCGCTTGGCCTTGCCCGCGGCCGCCGGAGCCGCCGCCGGGGCGCTGCCGACACCGAGCGAGGCGGGCAGCGAGACCTCGATCCGCTTGCCGCCGACCTCGACCACCACGGTCTCCCGCTCGGCGGCCTCCTCGCCGTCCACCGCACCGCCGGCGAACGGCGGGATGGTGTTGTCGAACTCGGTCTCGATCCACCGGGTGTAGACCTTGAACGGGCCGTCCTGCCCGTGCGTCTCCGGCGCGAACGCCGGGTCGGCCACCACGGCCTGGTGGAACGGGATGGCGGTGGCCATGCCCTCGACCTTGAACTCGGCCAGCGCGCGCTTGGCCCGCTCCAGGGCCTGCTTGCGGTCCCGGCCGGTGACGATCAGCTTGGCCAGCAGCGAGTCCCAGGCGGGGCCGATGACCGAGCCGCTCTCCACGCCGGAGTCCAGCCGGACGCCCGGGCCGGACGGCGGCGCGAACAGCGTCACGGTGCCGGGCGCGGGCAGGAAGTTGCGGCCCGGGTCCTCGCCGTTGATCCGGAACTCGAAGGAGTGCGCGCGGATCTGCGGGTCGTCGTAGCCGAGCTCCTCGCCGTCGGCGATCCGGAACATCTCGCGGACCAGGTCGATGCCGGTGACCTCCTCGGTCACCGGGTGCTCGACCTGCAGACGGGTGTTGACCTCGAGGAACGAGATGGTGCCGTCGAGGGCGACCAGGAACTCGCAGGTGCCGGCACCCACGTAGCCCGCCTCGCGCAGGATCGCCTTGGAGGCCCGGTAGAGCTCGGCGTTCTGCTCGGCGGTCAGGAACGGCGCGGGCGCCTCCTCGACCAGCTTCTGGTGCCGGCGCTGCAGCGAGCAGTCACGGGTCGAGACGACCACCACGTTGCCGTGCTGGTCGGCCAGGCACTGGGTCTCGACGTGCCGCGGGTTGTCCAGGTACCGCTCGACGAAGCACTCGCCGCGACCGAAGGCGGCCACCGCCTCGCGCACCGCGGACTCGAACAGCTCCGGGATCTCCTCCAGCGTCCGGGCCACCTTGAGGCCGCGACCGCCACCGCCGAAGGCGGCCTTGATGGCCACCGGCAGGCCGTGCTCGGTCGCGAAGGCGACCACCTCGTCCGGGCCGGAGACCGGGTCCGGGGTACCGGCCACCAGCGGCGCGCCGGCCCGCTGGGCCACGTGCCGGGCGGTGACCTTGTCACCCAGGTCACGGATCGCCTGCGGCGGCGGGCCGATCCAGATCAGGCCGGCGTCCAGCACGGCCTGGGCGAATTCGGCGTTCTCGGAGAGGAAGCCGTAACCCGGGTGGACCGCGTCGGCCCCCGAGTCGGCGGCCGCCTTGAGGACCTTGGCGATGTCCAGGTAGCTGGTCGCGGGGGTGTCGCCGCCGAGAGCGTAGGCCTCGTCGGCCGCGCGGACGTGCAGCGCATCCCGGTCGGGCTCGGCGTAGACGGCGACGCTGGCGATACCGGCGTCCGAGCAGGCCCTGGCGACGCGGACGGCGATTTCCCCGCGGTTGGCGATGAGCACCTTGCGCACTGTGGCTCCCTTCTTGAACCTCGATGGAGTTTAGGGATGTGGGGGTGGTACCGGCGAGTAGCCCCTGGTGGTGAGCTTGCCCACACGGAGCGTGACGCAGATCGTGATCATGTGCGCACGGAGCGGGAGGGCTGCAGGTGGCAACGGTACGCCGGGTGACTAGGAAGATCCTCGACCGGCGGTGCGGTCGGCGGCCCGGCGCGTGGCCTTCGCCACAGCGGACCGCCCGGCGCCCGGGGCGTCACCCGGTGCTCCCGCCGGTGCCACCGCGCCCACCTGCGCCGCCGCTCGCACCGGCACCGGCCGGCGCGGTGGTGGCGACGGCGGTCACGTCGGCGACATGCTCCACCACGTCCGGACCGTACCTGGTGGGATTCACCACCCGCAGCACCAGCGCGAAGGTGCCCTGCCGCCCGTGGCGGCGGGCCAACTCCCGCTGGTGCGCGACCAGGTACCGGACCGCCGCGTGGTTGGCCACGGCGACCTGACCGGCGATCAGGAAGACCGGGCGCCCGCCGTCACCGGGGTCCAGCCGGGCCAGTACCGCATAGCTCCAGCCCGGGGTGTCGGCGCCGTCCTTGACCGGCGTGAACTCCCGGTCGCCGGCCACGATGGTGCCCGCCGGGCTGCCGTCCGGCTTGTAGGCGAACCGCAGTCCGGGCAGCCGCCAGCCCAGGTGGGCGGCGGTGCGCTCGTTGCTGTACGGCCCGCCGACGCAGAACTCGGCCTTGTCGCCGAGCCCTTGGCGGACCTGGTCGTGCTGCTCGATCCGGGTCCGGGCCCCGCAGGCGCTGACCAGCACCGCCAGCTCCATCAGCGCGGACACGTCGTCGCGGTGCACGCTGGCCGAACTGGCGCCGTTGTACTGCCGGTTCACCACCAGCAGGCACTCGGTGCCCGGCGGCAGCCCGAAGAACGCCCGGGTCCGCTCCAGCCGCCGGCGGCGGCGCATCGACTGGGCCAGCCAGCCGGCGACCGCGCCGATCACGCTGGTGACCAGCCCGAGCACGACGTTCAGCACCGCGTCGCCCACTCTGCCGTCCTCCCCCGTCGCGCGCCGGGGCTCGCGACCCCGGCGTCGCCCCCGGCGCCTGGGGGCGGCGCCAGCCTAGCGGGGCGGGCGGGCGGCGGCCCAGGCCCGCCCGGCAGGCGGGACCGGACCGGCCCAGACCGGAGTGGCCGGCCCCGGGGTCGGCGGCCCGGCCGATGGCCCGACGCCCGGCCCTACTGCGCCCAGAGGTCGGTGATCCGCACCCCGAGCTCGCCGAGCAGGGTGCGCAGCAGCGGCAGCGAGAGCCCGATCACGTTGCCGTGGTCGCCCTCGATGCCGCGCACGAACGGCGCCGAGCGGCCGTCCAGGGTGAACGCCCCGGCGACGTGCAGCGGTTCGCCGCTGGCCACGTAGGCCGCCAGCTCCGCGTCGTCCGGCTCGCCGAAGTGCACCGTGGTGCTCGCGGTGGCCGAGGCCCGGCGGCCGGTGGTGGTGTCGACCACGCAGTGCCCGGTCTGCAGCACCCCGCTGCGCCCGCGCATCGCCCGCCAGCGGGCCAGCGCGTCCGCGGCGTCGGTCGGCTTGCCGAGCGCCTGCCCGTCCAGCTCCAGCACCGAGTCGCAGCCGATCACCAACTCGCCGTCGGTCAGCCGGTCGGCCACCGCGGCGGCCTTGGCCTCGGCCAGCACCAGGGCCAGCTCGGCGGGGGTGGCGGCGCTCAGGGCGTCCTCGTCCACCCCGCTGACGATCACCTGGGGGTCGAGGCCGGCTTGGCGGAGCAGCCCGAGCCGGGCGGGGGAGGCGGAGGCGAGCACGAGGGTGCGGCGGTCGGTCATGCGGGCCAGCCTACGGGGCCCGGAAACGGCCGCGGCCGCGTCCCGCCGGGTGGGCGGGACGCGGCCATGGCATGGTCGGAGCGTGGCTCCAGCCGGGCTTCAGCAGCGCTTCAGCGGGCCCAGCCCCAGGTGCGCCAGGCGTTGGCGCCGGGACGCGGGACGGGCTGGATCCGGCGGGCCGGGTCGGTCCACGGGGAGGCCGGGCCGCGCGTCGAGCCGGCCGCCTGGGCGGCGGCTTCGGCGGCGGCCCGGGCTTGGACCACCGCCAGGACGGTGGCCAGCTCCTCGGGGGTCGGCTGCCCGTGCAGCACCTGGATGGCAGGCATCGGGGTTCCTTTCCGCTCGTCCGAGGGCTTACAGGGGGATGTTGCCGTGCTTCTTGGGCGGCAGCACCTCGCGCTTGCCGCGCAGGGCGCGCAGCCCGCGCACGATGTGCCGGCGGGTGTCGGACGGGGCGATCACGGCGTCCACGTACCCGCGCTCGGCGGCCAGGTACGGGTTGAGCAGGGTGTCCTCGTACTCGGCGACCAGCTCGGCGCGCCGCGCATCGACATCCTGCCCGGCGGCCGCGGCATCGGCCAGTTCGCGGCGGTAGACGATGTTGGCCGCGCCCTGCGCGCCCATCACCGCGATCTGCGCGGTCGGCCAGGCCAGGTTGAGGTCGGCGCCCAGGTGCTTGGAGCCCATCACGTCGTAGGCGCCGCCGAAGGCCTTGCGGGTGATCACCGTGATCAGCGGCACGGTGGCCTCGGCGTAGGCGTAGATCAGCTTGGCGCCGCGCCGGATGATGCCCTCCCACTCCTGGCCGGTGCCGGGCAGGAAGCCGGGCACGTCGACGAAGGTGAGCACCGGGATGTTGAAGCTGTCGCAGGTGCGCACGAAGCGGGCGGCCTTCTCGCTGGCCGCGATGTCCAGGCAGCCGGCCAGGTCCAGCGGCTGGTTGCCGACCACGCCGACCGGCTGGCCCTCGACCCGGCCGAAGCCGGTGATGATGTTGCGCGCGTACAGCGGCTGGACCTCGAGGAACTCGCCGTCGTCCAGCACGTGCTCGATCACGGTGCGCATGTCGTACGGCTGGTTCGCCGAGTCCGGGATGATCGTGTCGAGCTCGAGGTCCTCGTCGGTCACCGAGGTGTCGGCCTGCTCCGGGAAGCCGGGCGGCTCGGAGAGGTTGTTGGAGGGCAGGTACGAGAGCAGGCTCTTGACGTACTCGATCGCCTCCTTCTCGTCGGCGGCGAGGTAGTGCGCGTTGCCGGACTTGGTGTTGTGCGCCCGGGCCCCGCCCAGCTCCTCCATGCCGACGTCCTCGCCGGTCACCGTCTTGATCACGTCGGGACCGGTGATGAACATGTGGGAGGTCTGGTCGGCCATCACCACGAAGTCGGTGATCGCCGGGGAGTAGACCGCGCCGCCCGCGCAGGGGCCGAGGATCAGCGAGATCTGCGGGATCACGCCGGAGGCGAGCACGTTGCGGCGGAAGATCTCGCCGTACAGGCCGAGCGAGACCACGCCCTCCTGGATCCGGGCGCCGCCGGAGTCGTTGATCCCGATCACCGGGCAGCCGGTCTTCAGCGCGAAGTCCATCACCTTGACGATCTTCTCGCCGAACACCTCGCCGAGCGAGCCGCCGAAGACCGTGAAGTCCTGCGCGAAGACGGCGACCTGACGGCCGTCGACGGTGCCGTAGCCGGTCACCACGCCGTCGCCGTAGGGCCGGTTCTTCTGCTGGCCGAAATTGGTCGAGCGGTGCCGGGCGAACTCGTCGAACTCCACGAAGGAGTCCTCGTCGAGCAGTTCGAGCACGCGCTCACGGGCCGTCAGCTTGCCCTTGGCGTGCTGCTTCTCGACCGCTGCGGCGGATCCGGAGTGCACCGCCTCGTCGATCCTGCGGCGCAGGTCGGCGAGCTTGCCGGCGGTGGTGTGCGGGTCCAGCGAGTGGTCGGTGGGCACGTCGGTCATCCCGTGGAGTTCCTCACGTGAGAAGCGCGTTGGAGGGTGGGGGAGCCCGCCGGGGCCGGTGCCGGGGACTACCGCCCGGTAGCGTAGCCAGCCCGGCGCATTTCGCGTTATGGCCAGCGACACAGTGTGTTAATCGGCGTTTCTGCGGGACGATGGGTCGGCCTGGGGCTACCCCGTGTAGCCCCCTACGCTAGGGCCATGACTGCGCCAGACCAGGAGCCATCCCGTCCCCGTCGCAGCGGACTGCGTGGTTTCGGCCACGACGGCCCCTCGCCCTGGACCGATCTCGACCGCCCGCCGCTGGACGCCGCCGCGCTCCGCCGCGACCTGCTGGTGCCCGGCGGCCTGTGGAGCGCCCTGGACGTGGTCGAGGAGACCGGCTCCACCAACACCGACCTCACCGAGCGGGCCAAGGCCGGCGCCGCCGCGGGCGCGGTGCTGGTGGCCGAGCGGCAGAGCGCCGGGCGCGGGCGGCTGGACCGGCAGTGGAGCGCCCCGGCCCGCTCCGGGCTCTTCCTCTCGGTGCTGCTGCGCCCCACCGTGCCGCGCGAGCGGCTCGGCTGGCTGCCGATCCTGGTCGGCGTGTCGGTGGCCGCCACGCTGCAGCGGATCGCCGGGCTGCAGGTGGGCCTGAAGTGGCCCAACGACCTCCAGGTCGAGATCGACGGGACCGAGCGCAAGCTGGGCGGCATCCTCACCGAGCTGACCGGCGACGCGGTGGTGGCCGGCCTCGGGCTGAACGTCACGCTGCGCACCGAGGAGCTGCCGGTGCCCGCCGCTGCCTCGCTGGAGCTGGCCGGCGCCGAGGTGACCGACCGCGGCACCCTGCTGCGCGCGCTGCTGCGCGAGTTCGCCGAGCTCTACGGCGAGTGGCAGGCGGCCGCCGGCGACCCGCAGGCCAGCGGGCTGCTGCCGGCCTACACCGCGCGCTGCACCACGCTGGGCCGCCAGGTGGTGGTGCAGCTGCCGGGCGGACGCGAGCTGCACGGCGAGGCGGTGGCGCTCGACACCGACGGGCGCCTGGTGGTGCGCGGCGCGGACGGCGCCCGGCAGGCCGTCGGTGCAGGTGACGTGGTGCACCTGCGTCCCGCTCCGCCGCAGGGCTGAACCGGTCCTCGGGGGCGCCCGGGGGAGTGCCGGAGGAACCGCCCGATCACGGCCCGGCCACCCGCCCGCCACCGGTTGCTCGGCAGCGGATGCCCCGGATCGGCGAATTCCGTGCGACCATTCCACCTGGCAACGGTGTGAGGCGCGCCACGTCCCCGGGCGGCGGGGCGCCTCGCGCAGGACGGGAACTCGACGGCAAGTGCGGCGACCGCACGGGGACGGACCGGTGGCAGAGGACGACGGCGGGCTCGGACCTGAGGACAGCAGGAGCGGCAACGGCCGCGCCCCCGAGGAGGCGGACCACCACGTCGCGCTCGACCTGGAGGAGCTGATCCTGGGGGCGCCGCGCCGCTACACCCCCTACCAGGCGGCCCGCACCGCCGAGGTGCCGATGGAGCTGGCCACCCGGTTCTGGCGGGCGATGGGCTTCCCCGACATCGGCCAGTCCCGGGCGCTCAACGACGGCGACGTGATCGCGCTGCGCCGGCTGGCCGGGCTGGTCGAGTCCGGGCTGATCAACGAGTCGATGGCGATCCAGGTGGCCCGCTCCACCGGCCAGACCACCGCCCGGCTGGCCGGCTGGCAGATGGACACCTTCCTGGAGAACCTCACCCAGGCCGCCGAACCCGGGCTGACCCGGGCCGAGGTGGCCTATCCGCTGGTCGAGCTGCTGCTGCCGGAGCTGGAGCAGTTCCTGATCTACGTCTGGCGGCGGCAGCTGGCCGCGGTCACCGGCCGGGTGGTGCAGGCCGCCGAGGACACCGAGATCACCAGCGGCCGGCTCGCGGTGGGCTTCGCCGACCTGGTCGGCTTCACCCGGCTCTCCCGGCGGCTGGAGGAGGAGGAGCTGGGCTCGCTGGTGGAGACCTTCGAGTCCACCTGCGCCGACCTGATCGCCGGTCAGGGCGGACGGCTGATCAAGACCCTGGGCGACGAGATCCTCTACGTCTCGGAGGACCCGGTCACCGCGGCGGAGATCGCGCTCAGCCTGGTGGAGACGCTGACCGACGAGGAGAACATCCCGGCGCTGCGGGTCGGGATGGCCTTCGGCACGGTCACCTCGCGGATGGGCGACGTCTTCGGCACCACGGTCAACCTGGCCAGCCGGCTCACCTCGATCGCGCAGCGGGACGCGGTGCTGATCGACGGCGAGTTCGCGGTGGCGCTGGAGCAGGCCGGGGCGGCGGCGCGCGGCGCGGCGGACGGTTCGGGCAGCGCGCAGGCGCAGCTGGCGGATGCGCTGGCGGCGCACTCGGGGGTGCCACTGGGGGCGCTCGGCCGGGGGGCCAACGGGGCGGCGGCGCCGCGCTTCCAGCTGCAGGCGATGTGGCGGCGGCCGGTGCGCGGGCTGGGGCTGGTCGAGCCGTGGCTGCTGACCCGGCGGGCCGAGTCGGCGCGCTGACCGCCGACCGGCGACGGGTGACCGCCGACCGGTGATCGCGACACGATAGCGGGTGTCGCGCGCAGGTTTCGGGCATTTCCCGTAAACCGGGCATATCCCCGGCAATCCCCCATACGCTGGGTTCCGAACCCGCCCGGTGCGGGCGCGGCGGTGCCGGACGGTGCCGCACGGTGCCGGACCTCGGCGGGCGGTCGGACCTCAGTGGCAGGGGTGAGCGTGGGCGGTGCGCAGGTGATGGCGGAGCTCGGAGACGCCGGCGGCCTCGGGGGTGCCCGGGAGGCCGCCGTGCCATGGCCGGACCCCGAACGCCCGGCCGCCCCGGAGCCCGCGCCGAGCGAGCCCCTGTCGGGCGGACCCCGGTCGGGCGAGCCGCCGGCGGGCGATCCCCCCGGCACGGCGCAGCCGCGGCACGACGAGGTGACCGCCACCGGCCTGGACCACCGGCTGCAGGCCGTGGTGGAGCTGGCCCAGGACATGGCCGGGGCGCAGAGCGCGCTGGAGGCGGTGCGGGCCGCCGCGGCCCGGGCCACCGCGGCGCTCGGCGCGACCATGGCCGCGGTCTCGGTCTGGGACCGCGAGTCGGGGCGGCTGCGGGTGCTGGTCAACCACGGGGAGCTGGCGGCCGGCGAGGAGGAGATCCCGGAGAACGAGTCCTACCCGGTGGCCGACTTCCCGGAGATCGTCACCTATCTGGACGAGCACTGGAGCACCGGTCGGCTGCCCCGCGCCTGGGTGCAGACGGCGGACGACCTGGTGCCGCACGCCGCCCGTCCGCAACCGGGCGCCGGCGCGTTCTGCCAGCAGCGCGCTGCCGGCCTGCGCCGCCGCGGCCGGTCCTGCTGCCTGGTCGCCCCGATCGTGCTGCACGGCCAGGCCTGGGGCGAGCTCTACCTGGCCCGCGGCGCCGAGCTGCCGGTCTTCACCGAGGCGGACGCCCAGTACGCCACCCTGCTGGCGGCGCAGATCTCGGCGGGCCTGGCGCAGACCGAGCGGCTGGCCGACCTGCGCCGATTGGCCTTCACCGACCCGCTCACCGGCCTGGCCAACCGCCGTGCGGTGGACGCTCGGCTGGAGAGCGCGCTGACCGCCCACAACCGGGACAACACCGTGGTCACCCTGGTGGTCTGCGACGTCAACGGCCTCAAGCGGATCAACGACCTGCACGGCCACGAGATGGGCGACCGGCTGCTGGAACGGTTCGCCGGTCAGCTCTCGATGGCCGGCGCCAAACTGCCCGGCTCGCTGGCCGCCCGGCTCGGCGGGGACGAGTTCTGCCTGCTGGCGCAGGGCCAGAAGGCCGACGAGGTGGTCGCGGTGGCCGAGGAGCTGTGCGCCAAGGCGCTGCAGCTGGCCGACGGCGAGGGGGTGGCCTGCGGGATCGCCTCCACCGGCGACGCGATCGGGCCGGTCTCCACCGCCGACCGGCTGTTCCGGCTGGCCGACGCCGCCCAGTACCGGGCCAAGGCCGCCCGGGCCGCGCACCCGGTGGTGGCCGGGCGCAGCCACGGCCCCGGGCTGACCCCCGACCCGACGGTGTTGCTCGCCGACGCCGCCGACCCGCACCACCGCACCTCCGACGTCCGCGGTCGCGGCGGCGGCCGGGGCCCGCACGGCGACCGCCGCCGGTTCCGCGGCGCCGCGCACAGCGCCGACCCCGGGCAGCTGCTCACCGTGGTGCTGGCCGCGCTGGACCGGGACGGTGGGCCGCGCGCGCACCACCCGGCCGACACCCTGGGCCGGCTGGCCACCGTCGCCGAGACGGCCGCCCGGCTGCTGGACGCGGTGGCCTGGTGGATCTCCTACGTGCCGCCCGGCTCGCGGCTGATGCACACCGCCCGGCACGCGGTCTACCGGATGACCAGCGGTCCCGGGGCGCGCGCCGGCCTGACGCCGGGGGCCGCCCGGCGGGCCGAGAGCCTGCGGGCCCGGATCGAGGCGCCGGACGCGGTCTTCGACCTCGACCACTACCCGCTGACCCGGCGCGCGGTGGCCGGGGGCAGCTTCGCGCTGCGCACCGGGGCGGCGGGCAACGACCCGGCCGAGGAGGCGGTGCTGGTGGTCGGCGGCTACCGCGGGATGGTGGCCGCGGGCGGGGCCAACCCGGCGGGCGGCTGGCTGGTCGAGCTGTTCGCCGACGACGCCACGCTGCCGCTCGGGCAGGTCGCCCCGGCGCTGCGCACCCTGGTGGCGGTGGCGCTCTCCGGGCCGGCCTCGCCGCCGCCGAGCTGAGCCGAGACGAGCTCAGCCGGGCGGGGGCGGCCGGAGTCGGGCGAGGCGAGGCGGGTGGGCCGAGCCGGCTGAGCCGGCCGGGGTCAGCCGGTGGTGACCCGGTCCGCTCTGGTGTAGACGTTGGCGCCCTCGCCGCGCAGGAAGCCGACCAGGGTCAGCCCCAGCTCCTCCGCCAGGTCGACCGCGAGCGAGGAGGGCGCGGAGACCGCGGCCAGCAGCGGCAGCCCGGCCAGCGCCGCCTTCTGGGTCAGTTCGAACGAGGCCCGGCCGCTGACCAGCAGCAGGTGGCCGGTGAGCGGCAGCAGGTCCTCGCGCAGCGCCCAGCCGATCACCTTGTCGACCGCGTTGTGCCGGCCGACGTCCTCGCGGGCGCAGAGCAGCTCGCCGGTGGCGGTGAACAGGCCGGCGGCGTGCAGCCCGCCGGTGGACTCGAAGGTCCGCTGGGCGGCGCGCAGCGTCTGCGGCAGCCGGTAGAGCACCTCGGGGGCGACGGTGAGCGGGTCGTCGGCCGGCCGGAACCGGACGTGGGTGCGGACCGCGTCCACCGTGTCCCGCCCGCACAGGCCGCAGGCGCTGGTGGTGAGCAGGGTGCGGTGGGCCGAGAGCGGGGTCGCGTCGGCATCGCGCAGACCGGCGTCCACCACGTTGTAGGTGTTCTGCCCCTCGGCGTCGGTGCCCGCGCAGTAGCGCAGCCCGGCCAGCTGCTCGCGCCGGTGCAGCAGGCCCTCGCCGACCAGGAAGCCGGCCACCAGGTCGAAGTCGTGGCCCGGGGTGCGCATGGTGACGGTCAGCGGCTCGCCGCCGATCCGGATCTCCAGCGGCTCCTCGGCCGCCAGCGCGTCCGGCCGCGCCGCCCGCTCGTCCCCGCGCAGCCGTATCACCCGCCGTCGTGCCGTCGCCCGCGTCATGCCGCCCCACCCTCGTCCCGAAGCTGCCCCGTCACCCCCCAGCATGAGGCATGCCGGCTTTCGGCTGCGCACCGGTTGTCATATCTTCATTCAGCTGATCTGATAGTGCATATGGATATGCACCGTGCTCCGGCCGCCGACGCGCCGCTCGTTCAGGTCGGCAAGGCCGACGTCACCGCCGAAGACGTGCTCGCCGTGGCGCGTGGCAACGCCCGGGTCGAGATCGGCCCCGACGCGCTGGCCGAGATGGCCGCCAGCCGCGCCCGGATCGACGCGCTGGCCGCCGAGCCGCGCCCGGTCTACGGCGTCTCCACCGGCTTCGGCGCGCTCGCCGTCCGGCACATCAGCCCCGAGCTGCGCGCCCAGCTGCAGCGCTCGCTGGTCCGCTCGCACGCCGCCGGCATGGGCCCGGCGGTCGAGCGCGAGGTCACCCGTGCGCTGATCTTCCTGCGGATGAAGACCCTGGCCTCCGGCCGCACCGGGGTCCGCCCGCTGGTCGCCGAGACCATGGCCGCGCTGCTCAACGCCGGGATCACCCCGGTGGTGCGCGAGTACGGCTCGCTCGGCTGCTCCGGCGACCTCGCCCCGCTCTCGCACTGCGCCCTGGTGCTGATGGGCGAGGGCCTCGCCTACGGCCCCGACGGCACCGAGCGCCCGGCCGGCGAGCTGCTCGCCGCCGCCGGCATCGAGCCGGTCGAGCTGCTGGAGAAGGAGGGCCTGGCCCTCATCAACGGCACCGACGGCATGCTCGGCATGCTGGTGATGGCCATCGCCGACCTGTCCCGGCTCTTCACCACCGCCGACATCACCGCCGCGATGAGCCTGGAGGCGCTGCTCGGCACCGAGAAGGTGCTGGCCCCCGAGCTGCACGGGCCGATCCGCCCGCACCCCGGCCAGGCGCTGAGCGCCGCCAACATGCTCGCCGTGCTCCAGGGCTCCGGCCTGACCGGGCACCACCAGGACGACGCGCCCCGGGTGCAGGACGCCTACTCGATCCGCTGCGCCCCGCAGGTGGCCGGTGCCGGCCGCGACACCCTGGCGCACGCCCGCCTGGTGGCCGAGCGCGAGCTGGCCGCCTCGGTGGACAACCCGGTGGTGCTGCCGGACGGCCGGGTGGAGTCCAACGGCAACTTCCACGGCGCCCCGGTCGCCTACGTGCTGGACTTCCTCGCCATCGCCGCCGCCGACCTCGGCTCGATCGCCGAGCGCCGCACCGACCGGCTGCTCGACAAGAGCCGCTCGCACGGCCTGCCCGCCTTCCTGGCCGACGACCCGGGCGTGGACTCCGGTCTGATGATCGCCCAGTACACCCAGGCGGCGCTGGTCAGCGAGAACAAGCGGCTGGCCGTCCCGGCCTCGGTGGACTCGATCCCGTCCTCGGCGATGCAGGAGGACCACGTCTCGATGGGCTGGTCGGCGGCCCGCAAGCTGCGCCAGGCGGTGGACAACCTGGGCCGGATCCTGGCCGTCGAGCTGACCGCCGCCGCCCGCGCGCTGGAGATCCGCACCGCCGACGGCAACGCCACCCTGGCGCCGGCCACCGCCGCCGCGATGGCCGCCGCCCGGGACGCCGGGGTCGGCGGCGCCGGCCGGGACCGCTTCCTGGCCCCCGACCTGGCGGCCGCCGAGGCGCTGGTCGCCTCCGGTGCGCTGGTCGGGGCCGTGGAGCAGGTCACCGGGCCGCTGGCCTGACCGCGCCGCAGGGGCGAGTGGGCGTCAGGCCCACTCGCTCCGGGCGGTGTTCAGGCGCTCCTGGCGCTCCTCGCGCCGGTTGCCCAGCGCGGCGGCGAAGTTGACGCCGACGATGCCGAGCCAGGTGGCCAGCATCCCCGGCAGACCGGCGGCGCTGCCGATGCCGGTCAGCGGGATCGCCAGCACCAGCGAGATCGCCGGCAGCCGGCCCGCGCCGCTGAAGCCGCCCCGGCGGCCGCGCCGCTCGTGGCGGTCGCCGCGGTAGGGCTCCGGGCCCAGGTCGGCGAGCCGCTCGGCGACCCGCTGCTCGACCCGGGCGTCCAGTCGGGCGTCGATCCGGGAGAGGAAGGAGTCGACCAGCGCCGACTCGTACTCCGGGCCCAGCTCCTTGCGGGTCTGCAGCGCGGCGTCCAGGTCGGCCCGGTACTCCGAGGGGCGGCTGTCGTGGCGAGGATCCATGACCCATAGACTGCGCGCCCCGGCCGGGTCCGGTCCAGCCGTGGCGGGACCTCTCAGGGGTAAATCAGGGGCGACCCTGAGGTGGGTGAACGTGCCGGTGGGAGCGCCGGCCGCGGCTCGGGACGTCCCGGCCGACGAGACGCCGTTGCCCCGCCGACGGCCGCTGCTGCACAGTACGTCGAAGCCAGTCGAAAGGGACGCTTCATGACCAGCAACGCCGAACCGTCCCCCGCGCCGTCCACCCGCCTGCTGGAGCTCTTCGACGGCCACCGGCTGACCCCCACCCAGCGCCGGATCGCGCACGCCCTGGTCCGGCACGCCGCCGAGGCGCCGTTCCTGTCCAGCGTCGAGGTGGCCGAGCTGGCCGGGGTGAGCCAGCCCTCGGTCACCCGGTTCGCGGTGGCGCTCGGCTACGACGGCTACCCGGCGCTGCGCCGGCGGCTGCGCGAGCTGGGCGTGGGCGAGCCGGCGGCGCCGCCGGAGTCGCCGGCCGAGGTGGTGCGCAACGAGCACCAGCAGGCGGTGCTGGCCGAGATCGCCCACCTGCAGCGGCTGGCCGACCTGCTCGCCGATCCGGAGCCGATCGTCAACGCGGCCCGGCTGCTGGCCGCCTCCCGCCCGCTGCCGGTGCTCGGCCTGCGCGCCGCCTCGGCGCAGGCCCGCGGCTTCGCCTACTTCGCGGCCAAGGTGCACCCGGACATCCGGCTGCTGGACGAGGGCGGCTCGATGCTCGCCGACCGGATCGAGCAGGCCGCGGCGGCCGGGGCCAGCGCGCTGCTCTGCTTCGCGCTGCCGCGCTACCCGCGCGAGCTGATGGACGCGCTCGGCGTGGCCCGGGACTGCGGGCTGACCGTGCTCACCGTGGCCGACAGCGCCTTCGCCCCGGTGGCCGCCCGCTCCGACCTGCTGCTGCCGGCCGAGGTGGGCACCGGCCTGGTCTTCGACACCGCCTGCGCGCCGATGGTGCTCGGCCGGGTGCTGCTGCAGACCATGTGCGACGAACTCCCGGGCGCCGAGGCCAGGTTGGAGTCGATCGAGCAGTCGGCGGCGGCCCGCGGACTGTTCCTCGAATAGTCGTCGGAATCCCCTTGATTCGCCCGGCGGTCAGGAGTCAGCGGGGCCCGGACCGGGAATCCTCGTGGTGTGACGTAACGGGGGTGCCGCCATGCGCGTGATCCACGAAATGAGACCGGTCGGCCGCCTCTCCTCCGGAGCCGAGGAGTGGGCCTGCCCGACCTGCGGCCGCCGGGTGGCCCTGGGCCCGCCCGGGCCCGGTCTGACCGTGTTGGAGGTCGGCGACGAGAGCGCCGTGCACATCGGCCTGGTCGACCCGGCGCCGCCGCCGGGCTCCGCCGCCGAGCGCTACGGCCTGGGCCCGATCCAGGAGATCCCGCGCCCGCCCACCCTCCCGATGCTCCCCGCCGACCCGCCCGAGACCGCCGAGCGCGACCGCCAGTGGCTCGCCGAGATCGGCATCGACTGGGGCGGCGACGAGGCGGCCTGAGGGCGGGTCAGCTCCCGTAGCGGGGGAGGTCCGTGGTGTGCAGTTCGCCGGGCAGGGGCGCCGGCAACGGGACGCGATCGCCGTAGATGCCGTGCAGGACGCCCTGGTAGGCGCCGTCGCGGGGGTGGCTGTACAGGGTCCACGTGCCGTTGCGCGGGTCGACGGCGAGCAGGAGCGGTGCGCCGGCCGTGGCGTACCACTCGGTCTTGTTGGTGATGTCCCTGGCCCGCTCGGACTTGGAGATCACCTCGACGGCGAGTACCGCGTCGCGTGCGTCGGCCAGCCATTCGTCGTCCTGGTCCCAGGCCGTGGGAAAGACCACGAGGTCAGGGGTCGCATAGTCCTCGTCGTCATCCGGCATGGCGATCGAGGAGACCTCGTACGCGCCGAGGCCGGCGGGCAGTTCGCGCGCGAGTTGGTCGCGCAGCAGGCGGACCGTTCCGGCGTGCTTTCCTCGCCGCGGGGGAGACATGACCAGGGTCCCGCCGATGATCTGTACGCGCAGACCGGTGGTCCGCTCGATCGCCTCAGCCGCCTCGCGGAGCCGGCCGGGCCGGACGGGGATCGCCGCAGTCATCGAGTCCTCCGATGGTGGGCCGAGCGGCTGATGTTCGCCGATTTCAGGCTAGCGCCGGCCCCCGGGCGGTCCGGAGAGTGATCGGATGCTTCCCAGGTCTGGTCGGGACTGCTCTGTTTGGATATATTCAGACTGACCAATCCTGAATGAATCCATCCGCAAGGAGGCCGGCAGCATGGCGGAGCAGCAGACGAGCGGTCCGCGCGAGGTTCGCGCGGCGCGTGGTACGAAGCTCAGCGCCCAGGGGTGGCAGCAGGAGGCCGCCCTGCGGATGCTGATGAACAACCTCGACCCCGAGGTGGCCGAGCACCCGTCCAAGCTGGTGGTCTACGGCGGCACCGGCAAGGCGGCGCGCGACTGGCGGTCGTACGACGCGATGGTCCGCACGCTGCAGACCCTGAAGCAGGACGAGACCATGCTGGTCCAGTCCGGCCGCCCGGTCGGCGTGATGCAGACGCACGAGTGGGCGCCGCGGGTGCTGATCGCCAACTCCAACCTGGTGGGCGACTGGGCCAACTGGGAGGAGTTCCGCCGGCTGGAGAGCCTGGGGCTCACCATGTACGGCCAGATGACCGCCGGCTCCTGGATCTACATCGGCACCCAGGGCATCCTGCAGGGCACCTACGAGACCTTCGCCGCGGTCGCCAACAAGCGCTACAACGGCACTCTCGAGGGCACCATCACCCTCACCGCCGGCCTCGGCGGGATGGGCGGCGCCCAGCCGCTGGCCGTCACCATGAACGGCGGCGTGGCGATCTGCGTCGACTGCGACCCGTCCCGGATCGCCCGCCGGATCGAGCACCGCTACCTGGACGTCGAGGCGACCAGCCTGGACCACGCCCTGGAGCTGGCCACCGCCGCCCGGGACAAGAAGCAGCCGCTCTCCATCGGCCTGCTCGGCAACGCCGCCGAGGTCTTCCCGCAGCTGCTGGCGATGGACGCGCCGATCGACATCGTCACCGACCAGACCAGCGCCCACGACCCGCTGAGCTACCTGCCGATCGGCGTCTCCTTCGAGGACATGGCGGACTACGCCGCCGCCAAGCCGGCCGAGTTCACCCAGCGCTCGCGCGAGTCGATGGCCAAGCACGTCGAGGCGATGGTCGGCTTCATGGACCGCGGCTCCGAGGTCTTCGACTACGGCAACTCGATCCGCGGCGAGGCCCAGCTGGCCGGCTACGACCGGGCCTTCGCCTTCCCGGGCTTCGTCCCGGCCTACATCCGCCCGCTGTTCTGCGAGGGCAAGGGCCCGTTCCGCTGGGCCGCGCTCTCCGGCGACCCGCAGGACATCCACAAGACCGACAAGGCCGTGCTCGACCTCTTCCCGGAGAACGAGTCGCTGCACCGCTGGATCAAGATGGCCCAGGAGAAGGTGCACTTCCAGGGCCTGCCGGCGCGGATCTGCTGGCTCGGCTACGGCGAGCGCGACAAGGCCGGCGAGCGCTTCAACGACATGGTCGCCAGCGGCGAGCTGTCCGCCCCGATCGTGATCGGCCGCGACCACCTGGACTGCGGCTCGGTGGCCTCCCCCTACCGGGAGACCGAGGCGATGCTGGACGGCTCCGACGCGATCGCCGACTGGCCGCTGCTCAACGCCATGGTCAACGTGGCCTCCGGCGCCTCCTGGGTGTCGATCCACCACGGCGGCGGCGTCGGCATCGGCCGCTCGATCCACGCCGGCCAGGTCACCGTGGCCGACGGCACCGCGCTGGCCGGCGAGAAGATCCGCCGGGTGCTCACCAACGACCCGGGCATGGGCGTGATCCGGCACGTGGACGCCGGTTACGACCGCGCCTCCGAGGTCGCCGCCGAGCGCGGGGTCCACGTCCCTATGAACCAGCACAGCCCCATGGGTGAGCTGTGACCTTCCAGCAGATGTGGGCGGAGCTGCTCCCGGTGGGCCGCTCCGCCGCCTCGGGGGGCTACCGGCGGCACGCCTGGAACGCCGCCGACGCCGAGTGCCGGGCCTGGTTCGCCGACCAGGCCCGGGCCCGGGGCCTCGAGCTCGAACTGGACCGCAACGGCAACCAGTGGGCCTGGCTGGGGGACCGGGAGGCCGAGGGCGCGATCGTCACCGGCTCGCACCTGGACTCGGTGCCGGACGGCGGGGCCTTCGACGGCCCGCTCGGCGTGGTCTCCGCCTTCGCGGCGCTGGACGAACTGCGCGGGCGGGGAGCGCGGTTCGAACGGCCGCTGGCGATCGTCAACTTCGGTGACGAGGAGGGCGCCCGGTTCGGGGTGGCCTGCGTGGGCTCCCGGCTCAGCGCGGGGCTGCTCACCCGCGAGCAGGCGTACGACCTGCGCGACGCGGACGGCACCCGGCTGCCGGACGCGATGGAGCGGGCCGGCCAGGACCCGACCGCGATCGGCGCCGACCCGCGCCGGCTCTCCCGGATCGGCGCCTTCGTCGAGCTGCACGTGGAGCAGGGCCGCTACCTGGCCGAGGACCAGCCGGTCGGGGTGGCCGGGTCGATCTGGCCGCACGGCCGCTGGCGCTTCGACTTCCACGGCGAGGCCAACCACGCCGGCACCACCCGGATCGAGGACCGCCGCGATCCGATGATCACCTACGCCAACACGGTGCTCTCGGCCCGCAAGAAGGCCAAGCTGGCCGGCGCGCTGGCCACCTTCGGCAAGATCGCGGTGGAGCCCAACGGCACCAACGCGATCGCCTCCCTGGTGCGCGGCTGGCTGGACTCCCGGGCCGCCGACGAGGCGACGCTGGCCGAGCTGGTCGAGCAGGTCCACCGGGCCGCCGTCGAGCGCGGCGAGCGCGACGGGGTGAAGGTCGAGCTGACCCGCGAGTCCTACACCCCGGTGGTGGACTTCGACGCCCCGCTGCGCGACCGGCTGGTCCGCACCCTGGACGGGGCGCCGGTGCTGCCCACCGGCGCGGGACACGACGCCGGAATCCTGGCTTCGGCGGTGCCGACCGCCATGCTGTTCGTACGGAACCCGAGCGGCGTCTCGCACTCCCCGGCCGAACACGCCGAGGAGGACGACTGCCTCGCGGGGGTGGCGGCACTCGCGGACGTCCTGGAGGACCTGGCATGTCAGTGACGCAGACCTACTGGGCCCAGCACGCCTGGGTGCCGCACGTCAACGGTCCGGTGGTGGAGTCGGACGTGCTGATCGAGGTGGCCGCCGACGGGCGGATCGCCCGGGTCACCCCGGAGGCCGGGCCCTGCCCGCCCGGCGCGGTGCGGCTGACCGGCCTCGCCGTGCCGGGCCAGGCCAACGCCCACTCGCACGCCTTCCACCGGGCGCTGCGCGGCACCGTGCAGGTCGGCTCCGGCACCTTCTGGACCTGGCGCGACACCATGTACCGGTTCGCCGGCGCGCTCGACCCGGACAGCTACCTGGCGCTCGCCACCGCGGTCTACGCCGAGATGGCGCTGGCCGGGATCACCGCCGTCGGCGAGTTCCACTACCTGCACCACGCCCCCGGCGGGGTCCGCTACCAGGACGCCAACGCGATGGGCGAGGCGCTGATCGAGGCCGCCGCCCGGGCCGGCATCCGGATCACCCTGCTGGACACCTGCTACCTCTCCTCCGGCTTCGGCGCCGAGCTGACCAAGCCCCAGCTGCGGTTCGGCGACGGCGACGCCGAGGCCTGGGCCGAGCGGGCGGGCGAGCTGAAGCCGCGCGAGCACGCCCGGATCGGTGCCGCGATCCACTCGGTGCGCGCGGTGCCGGCCGAGCAGCTGGGCACCGTGGCGCACTGGGCCAAGATGCGCAAGGCCCCGCTGCACGTCCACCTCTCCGAGCAGACCGCGGAGAACGACGCCTGCCTCACCGCGCACGGCGTCACCCCCACCCGGCTGCTCGCCGACCACGGGGTGCTCGGCCCGCGCACCAGCGCGGTGCATGCCACCCACCTGACCGAGGAGGACATCAAGCTCCTCACCGACTCCTCCACGGTCATCTGCATGTGCCCCACCACCGAGCGCGACCTGGCCGACGGCATCGGCCCGGCCCGTCAACTGGCCAGCGGCGGCTGCCCGATCACCCTGGGCAGCGACAGCCACGCGGTGATCGACCCGTTCGAGGAGGCCCGCGCGCTGGAGCTGAACGAGCGCCTGCGCACCCGCACCCGGGGCCACTGGACCGCCGGCGCGCTGCTGCGGGCCGGCACCGAGGACGGGCACGCCTCGCTCGGCTGGCCGGAGGCCGGCCGGCTCGAGGCCGGGGCGCTGGCCGACTTCACCGTGCTGGCGCTGGACTCGGTGCGCACCGCCGGCCCGGCCCCGCACCTGGGCGCCGAGACCGCGGTCTTCGCCGCCTCGGGCGCCGACGTGCGGCACCTGGTGGTCGGCGGCCGGCAGGTCGTCGTGGACGGGGTGCACCAGGGCGTGCCCGACGTCCCGGCGGCGCTGCGCGGGGCGATCGCCGCGCTCTTCTCCTGACCCTCCCCACCCGATCCCCTGAAGGGCTCATGACCAGCACCCTGATCACCAACATCGGCGCCCTGGTCACCAACGACCCGTCCCACTCCGGCCTGCTCGGCCTCGTCGAGCAGGCCGCCGTGGTGATCGACGGCTCGGTGGTCACCTGGACCGGCCGGGCCGTCGACGCCCCCGCCGCCGACCAGGTGCACGATGCGCAGGGCCGGGCGCTGCTGCCCGGTTTCGTGGACTCGCACGCCCACCTGGTCTTCGCCGGCGACCGCACCGCCGAGTTCAACGCCCGGATGTCCGGTCGGCCGTACACCGCGGGCGGCATCCGCACCACGGTGGCCGCGACCCGGGCGGCGAGCGACGCGGAGCTGGAGGCCAACCTGACCCGGTTCATCCAGGAGGCGCTGCGCCAGGGCACCACCACCGTGGAGTGCAAGTCCGGCTACGGCCTCACGGTGGCCGACGAGGCCCGGGCGCTGCGGATCGCCGCCGCCCACACCCCGGAGACCACCTACCTGGGCGCGCACGTGGTGGCCCCCGAGTACGCGGACGACCCGGCCGGCTACGTCGACCTGGTCACCGGCGAGATGCTGGACGCCTGCGCCCCGCACGCCCGCTGGGTGGACGTCTTCTGCGAGCGGGGCGCCTTCGACGGCGACCAGGCGCGGGCCGTGCTGACCGCCGGGGTGGAGCGCGGCCTGACCCCGCGGGTGCACGCCAACCAGCTCGGCCACGGCCCCGGCGTGCAGCTCGCGGTCGAGCTCGGCGCCGCCTCGGCCGACCACTGCACCCACCTGACCGACGCCGACGTGGCGGCGCTGGCCGGCTCCGGCACGGTGGCCACCCTGCTGCCCGGCGCCGAGTTCTCCACCAGGGCGCCCTACCCGGACGCCCGCCGGCTGCTGGACGCCGGTGCCACGGTCGCGCTCTCCACCGACTGCAACCCGGGCTCCAGCTTCACCAGTTCGATGGCCTTCTGCATCGCGGTCGCGGTGCGCGAGATGGGCATGACCCCGGAGGAGGCGGTGCACGCCGCCACCGCCGGCGGGGCGCGCGCACTGCGCCGTACCGACGTGGGCCGGATCGCGCCGGGGGTGCGCGCCGACCTGCTGCTGCTGGACGCCCCCTCGCCGGTCCACCTGGCCTACCGCCCGGGCGTCCCGCTGACGGCGGCGGTCTGGCGCGCGGGCGTGCGCGAGCTGTAGCCGGTCACCGGGCCGACCGTCACCGGGCCGAGCGTCACCCGCTGACCATCACCAGGCCGCCCGTCAACGGCGAAGGGCCGGTACCCCCGCGGGGGTACCGGCCCTTCGCCGTTCAGCAGCAGGCGGCCGTCAGTGGACGTCGCCCAGCAGCTCGTTGATCCGCTTGCGGCCCATCCAGATCGCGAAGCCGGCCAGTGCGACGGCGACGCCCTGGATGGCGAAGGACGGGGTGCTGAGGAACGAGTCGCCCAGGAACTGCTGGAGCAGGCTCGCCACGCAGTCACCGGCGGTGACGGCGAGGAACCAGATGCCCATCATCTGGCTGGCGTACTTCTGCGGCGCCAGCTTGGTGGTGACGGACAGGCCGACCGGCGACAGGCTCAGCTCGGCGACGGTCTGGACCAGGTAGACCAGGGCCAGCCAGAGCGGGGAGACCTTGACGCCACCGGAGGCGGCCAGCATCGCCAGCATCATCACGGCGAACGAGAGGCCGATGCCGATGAGGCCGTAGACGAACTTGCTGGTGGTGGTCGGGTTCTTGCCGATCCGGGCCAGTCGGACCCAGAGCCAGGCGACACCCGGGGCCAGCGCCATGATGTACAGCGGGTTCAGCGACTGGAACCAGCTGGACGGGAAGCCGATGCCGAACAGCGTGCCGGCGGTGTTGTTCTGGGCGAAGACGGTCAGCGTGGAGCCGGACTGGTCGTAGATCATCCAGAACGCGGCGGCCGCGATGAAGAACCAGACGTAGCCGGAGACCTTGTTGCTCTCGTCCTTGGTCAGCGAGGGGTCGCGCTTGATCCGGGCGAAGACCAGGATCGGCAGCGCGATGCCGGCCAGCGACAGCGGGGTCAGCACCCAGTTGATGGTGAAGATGCCCGCCAGGCCGATGCCGGCGTAGCAGACCACGGCGACGCCCAGCCAGAGCGCGACCTTGCGCAGCAGCGAGTTGCGCTCGCCGGCGTCCAGCGGGGAACGGACGACGTCGCTCTCCTGGCTGAGGTGGCGCGAGCCGAGCAGGTACTGGGTCAGGCCGATCGCCATGCCGATGCCGGCCAGCGCGAAGCCGAGGTGCCAGTTGACCTTCTGGCCGACGGTGCCGATCACCAGCGGCGCCAGGAAGGCACCGAGGTTGATGCCCATGTAGAAGATGGTGAAGCCACCGTCACGGCGCGGGTCGTTGCGGTCCGGGTAGAGCTGGCCGACCATCGTCGAGATGTTGGCCTTCAGCAGACCGGAGCCGATCGCGATGCAGCCGAGGCCGGCGAAGAACGCGGCCTTGCTCGGCACGGCCAGCAGGAAGTGGCCGACCATGATGATGCCGCCACCGATGGCGACGGTCTTGCGGGCGCCCCAGAGGCGGTCGCTGATCCAGCCGCCGGGCAGCGCGAGCAGGTAGACCATGGCGTTGTAGACGCTGTAGATGGCCAGGCCGGTGGCCGTGTTGAAGGCCAGGCCGCCCTTGGCCGCCGGGGCGACCAGGTAGAGCACCAGCAGGGCGCGCATGCCGTAGAAGCTGAAACGCTCCCAGGTCTCCGTCATGAAGAGCGTGGCGAGACCTCGGGGGTGCCCGAAGAAGGTCTTGCCGGCGGAGGGGGTGACCGGCTGGAGGCCGGCGTCCGTGGTGGTGGGTGACGCCATCAGTTGCTGTTCCTTGCCTACTGCCTGGGACTCGCTCGCCGCAGGTGTGGGGAGGCGGGCGGGTCCGAGCGCCGCGGGGTCCTGCTCGCTGCTCGGGCAGGGGGGGATCCGCGGTGCACGACACGGGGACGTCGACCACTGTACGTGCCGCTATTCCGCGATTTGGACGGACAAAAGCCACTATTCAATAACGGGATCACGCAACGCTGTTGGGCTCGGTTGTGTGAATCGATGGTAAACCAGCATTAACCCCTTCGAAGACAAGGTCCAACTGGAGGATCTGCGGCGGCACCGGGTGCCCGGCCGCACTCTTGCCCGTGACCCGCTCCGCCACGCCGGTTACCCGCTGTGAACTAGTTCACAGCCCGCCCGGCGCTCGACCCGTCCCCGCGCTTCCGCGCGGGCCTGATCATCAGGCGTCCGGCGGACTACGATTCGCACCATGACCTGTGTGCTGCTCGCCGAGGACGACCCGGCAATCTCGGAACCGCTGGCCCGTGCCCTGCGCCGCGAGGGGTACGAGGTGCTCGTCCGGGAAGACGGCCCCGCCGCCCTGGAGGCCGGGTTGGAGGAGGAGGTCGACCTGGTCGTCCTCGACCTCGGCCTGCCGCAGATGGACGGCCTGGAGGTGTGCCGCCGGCTGCGCGCCGACGGCAAGAGCTGCCCGGTTCTGGTGCTCACCGCCCGCGCCGACGAGGTGGACACCGTGGTCGGCCTGGACGCCGGTGCCGACGACTACGTGACCAAGCCGTTCCGGCTGGCCGAACTGCTGGCCCGGGTCCGGGCCCTGCTGCGCCGCGGCAACGTCGACTCGCTCTCCACCGGCGCGCACGGCGTGCGGATCGACATCGAGTCCCACCGCGCCTGGGTCGGCGAGGAGGAACTCACCCTCTCCGCCAAGGAGTTCGAGCTGCTCCGGGTGCTGGTCCGGGACGCGGGCCGGGTGGTCACCCGCGAGGACATCATGCGCCAGGTCTGGGACACCACCTGGTGGACCTCGACCAAGACCCTGGACATGCACATCTCCTGGCTGCGCAAGAAGCTCGGCGACGACGCGACCAACCCGCGCTACATCTCCACCGTGCGCGGCGTCGGCTTCCGCTTCGAGAAGAACTAGAAGGTCCCCACCGCGTGAAGCGCAGGATGATCAACTCGCTGCTGGGCGTGGTCCTGGTGGTCGTGGTGGTGTTCTGCGTGCCGCTCGCGCTGGTCGAGAAGCAGAGCATCGTCAGCACCGCCCAGGACCGGGTGGACGCCGCGGCGGTCCGGCTGCTCGGCCTGGTGGAGAACCGGCTGGCCGCCGGCGAGCCGGTCAACCAGGACCGGATCGGCACCCAGGCGATCGAGGGGGACTACGCCGAGATCGTCATCCCCGGCCAGCCGCAGATCACCATCGGCGACCGGCCCAAGGGCCCGCTGCTCAGCGCCACCGAGACCGGCCCGAGCGGCGAGACGGTGACCGTCGAGCAGTCCCGCACCGACGTCAACCGCGAGATCGGCGACATGCTGCTGCTGCTCGGCCTGGCCGCGCTGCTGGCGGTGCAGGCCGCGGTGGCGCTGGCGGTCTGGCAGGCCCGGCGGCTGGCCCGCCCGCTCACCGACCTGGTGGAGACCGCCGAGCGGCTCGGCTCCGGCGACCCGCGCCCGCGCGACCGCCGCTACGGGGTGCCCGAACTGGACCGGGTGGCCGAGGTGCTGGACGCCAGCGCGGAGCGGATCGGCCGGATGCTCACCGCCGAGCGCCGACTGGCCGCCGACGCCTCGCACCAGCTGCGCACCCCGCTGACCGCGCTCTCCATGCGGCTGGAGGAGATCACCGCGCTGGCCCACCAGCCGGAGACCGTGCGCGAGGAGGCCACCATCGCGCTGCAGCAGGTGGAGCGGCTGACCGACGTGGTGCAGCGGCTGCTCACCAACCAGCGCGACACCCACGGCCCGACCAGCGCGGCCGGCTTCGAGCTGGACGAGGTGGTGCGCCAGCAGCGCGAGGAGTGGGCGGCGCCGATGCGCGGGGCCGGGCGGTCGCTGGTGATCGAGGGCCTGACCGGGGTGGTCGCGCTCGGCACCCCGGGCACGGTCTCCCAGGTGCTCGCCACGCTGATCGAGAACTCGCTGATGCACGGCGCCGGCACGGTCACCCTGCGGGTGCGGCCGTCCGGCAGCTCGGTGGTCGCCGAGGTGCAGGACGAGGGGCCGGGCGTGCCGCCCGAGCTGGGCAACCGGGTGTTCGAACGGGCGGTCAGCGGCCGCAACTCCACCGGGATCGGCCTGGCGGTGGCCCGCGACCTGGCCGAGGCGGACGGCGGCCGGCTGGAGCTGCTCTCGCTCCGGCCCCCGGTCTTCGCGCTCTTCCTCAACCGCCCGGCGGCGCCCTGAGCGTGCCGCCGGCGGGAGTCGAAGCCCGGTCCTAGTTGGTGTACTGCACGTCCGAGGCCAGGATCCGCTCGGCCTGGGCGACCACCGCGGGCCCGCCGACCGGTGCGACCGCCGGCAGCTCCGGCATCGCCTTGAAGACCCAGGTCCGGTAGGAGAAGAAGCGGAACAGGGTGGCCACGCCGGTGCCGGCGACCTTGGACGCGTTGTACGCGAGGGTGCCCTTCATCCCCAGGGGGTAGGTGACCACCCAGACCGTGCCGTTCTCGATCAGCAGGCCGATCGCGCTGAACACCAGGAAGAGGGTGATCTCGCGGCGGCGCGAGGCCGCGTCGCTGTCCCGGTAGACCCAGTAGCGGTAGCCGATGTAGTTGGCCAGGATCGCCACCACGGTGCCGATCACCGAGCAGCGCACCGGCGCCCAGTGCGTGGCGTGCAGCACGGCGTTCGAGACCCCGAAGTTCACCACGATGCCGACGACGCCGACGACGGCGAACTTGAGCACCTCGCCCGAGACGCCGCGCATCCGGTCGGTCAGGGAGGCGCGCTGCGCCTTGTGCTTGGTCATCCGGGTGGTCTCCTGAGCGCCGGGTCACCGCAGGCCGGGCCCGGCCTGCGGACCGGAGCACATGATCGGAACAGTGCCCCGTTCGGGGTCCGGCCATCCAGGCTACCGGCTCGCGAACGCCCCTCCCGCGCGCGTGCCTTGCCGCTCCGGGCCGCCGGGCCGCGCGGGTGCTGCCGGAGCCGGGCGTGCACCCCGCCGGAGCTGCCCGGATATCCTGGCTGCGTGACTCTCCCGGGCAGCGCAAAATTTCCCACGGTAGGCATGATCGGCGGCGGGCAGCTGGCCCGCATGGCGCATCAGGCCGCGATCCCGCTCGGCATCCGCTTCAAGCTGCTGGCCGACACCCCGCAGGACTCCGCCTCGCTGGTGGTCGCCGACACCGTGCTCGGCGACTACCGGGACCTGGAGACCCTGCGCCGCTTCGCCGCCGACTGCGACGTGGTCACCTTCGACCACGAGCACGTCCCCACCGAGCACCTGCGTGCCCTGCAGGCCGCCGGCATCGCGGTGCGGCCCGGCCCCGAGGCGCTGGTGAACGCCCAGGACAAGGGCGTGATGCGGGCCAAGCTGGACTCGATCGGCGTCCCCTGCCCGCGGCACCGGCTGGTCGCCGACCCGGCCGACGTGACCGCCTTCGCCGCGGAGGGCACGGGCTACCCCGTGGTCCTCAAGACGGTGCGCGGCGGCTACGACGGCAAGGGCGTCTGGGTGGTCGACGACGAGGAGCAGGCGCACGCGCCCTTCCTGGCCGGCGTCCCGGTGCTCGCCGAGGAGAAGGTCGACTTCGTCCGCGAGCTGGCCGCCAACGTGGTCCGCTCGCCCAGCGGCCAGGCGGTCGCCTACCCGGTGGTGGAGAGCCTGCAGGAGAACGGGGTCTGCGCCGAGGTCACCGCGCCGGCCCCCGACCTGGCCCCCGAGCTCGCCGCCGAGGCGCAGCAGCTGGCCCTGCGGATCGCCGGCGACCTGGACATCACCGGGCACCTGGCGGTCGAGCTGTTCCAGACTAGGGACGGCCGGATCCTGGTCAACGAGCTGGCGATGCGCCCGCACAACTCCGGCCACTGGTCGATCGACGGCGCGGTCACCTCGCAGTTCGAGAACCACCTGCGGGCGGTGCTCGACCTACCGCTGGGCGACCCGCGGCCGCGCGCCAGGTGGACCGTGATGGTCAACGTGCTCGGCGGCGACTACCCGGACATGTACCACGCCTTCCTGCACTGCATGGCCCGCGACCCGGGCCTGCGGATCCACATGTACGGCAAGGACGTGAAGCCCGGCCGCAAGGTCGGCCACGTCACCGTCTTCGGGGACGACCTCGATGACGTGCGCGAGCGCGCCCGCCACGCGGCCGCCTACCTGAGAGGGACCATTACCGAATGACCAGCACCGCCCCGCTCGTCGGCATCGCCATGGGTTCCGACTCCGACTGGTCCGTGATGGAGGCCGCCGCCCAGGCGCTCGACGAGTTCGAGGTGCCCTACGAGGTGAACGTGCTGTCCGCGCACCGGATGCCGCGCGAGATGATCGCCTACGGCGAGCAGGCCCACCACCGCGGCCTGAAGGCGATCATCGCCGGCGCCGGCGGTGCCGCCCACCTGCCGGGCATGCTGGCCTCGGTGACCCCGCTGCCGGTGATCGGCGTCCCGGTGCCGCTGCGCTACCTGGACGGCATGGACAGCCTGCTCTCCATCGTGCAGATGCCGGCCGGCGTGCCGGTGGCCACCGTCTCGGTGGCCGGCGCGCGCAACGCGGGCCTGCTCGCGGTGCGCATGGTCGCCGCCTTCGACCAGGAGCTGACCGAGAAGATGGTCGAGTTCCAGGCCGACCTGAACGCCCAGGCCACCGAGAAGGGCCGCAAGTTGCGGGCGAAGGTGGCGGGTTCCGCTTCCGTGGGGTTCGGCCGCTGAGACGGTCGGTCTGCGCCAGGATGGGTCCATGACCCTTGACCAGCTGGATCTCGCCCGAGCCCTGTTGACGGCCGCCCCCGTGGTGGACGGCCACAACGACCTGCCGTGGGCGATGCGCAACCAGGCCGGCTACGACCTGGACGCCATCGACCTGGCCGCCGACCAGCGCGGCCGCCTGCACACCGACCTCGACCGGCTGCGCGCCGGCGGGGTCGGCGCGCAGTTCTGGTCGGTGTACGTCAGCACGTCGCTGACCGGGGACGACGCGGTCAGCGCCACCCTGGAGCAGATCGACTTCGTCCGCGCGCTGGTGGACCGCTTCCCGCAGCACCTGCAGCAGGCGCTGACCGCCGACGACATGGAGGCGGCCCGGGCCGCCGGCAAGGTCGCCTCGCTGATGGGCGCCGAGGGCGGGCACAGCATCAACTGCTCGCTGGCCACCCTGCGCGCGCTGTACCGCCTGGGCGTGCGCTACCTGACGCTGACCCACAACGACAACGTGCCGTGGGCCGACTCCGCCACCGACGAGCCGGTCGCCGGCGGCCTCACCAGGTTCGGTGAGGAGGTGGTCCGGGAGATGAACCGGCTCGGCATGCTGGTCGACCTCTCGCACACCTCGCCGGACACCATGCGGCACGCGCTGCGGGTCACCGAGGCGCCGGTGATCTTCTCGCACTCCTCCGCGCGCGCCGTGCACGACCACGTCCGCAACATCCCCGACGACGTGCTCGCCCAGCTGCCCGCCAACGGCGGCATCGCGATGGCCACCTTCGTGCCGCAGTTCGTCCTGGCCGAGGCGGACGAGTGGATGCGGGGCGCCGGCGCGGCGCTGGAGGCCAAGGGCTTCCACCGGCTGTCGCACACCCCCGAGGCGATGGCGGTGCTGGCGGAGTTCGAGGCCGCCCACCCGCGCCCGCTGGCCACCGTGGCCACCGTGGCCGACCACCTGGACCACATGCGCGAGGTGGCCGGCATCGACCACCTCGGCGTGGGCGGCGACTTCGACGGCATCGCGTTCGGCCCCGAGGGCCTGGGCGACGTCTCCTGCTACCCCAACCTGATCGCCGAGCTGCTCCGCCGCCGCTGGTCGGAGGCCGACCTGGCGAAGCTCACCTGGGGCAACGTGACCCGGGTGCTGCGCGGCGCCGAGGACGTGGCCCGCGGGCTGCAGCGCACCCGCCGGCCCTCGATCGCCACCCTGGCCCAGCTGGACGGCTGACCCGGCAGGGGTGGCCGACCGGCCGGGCGGCCGCCCCTCAGAGCAGCGGGATCTCGATCGCCGGGCAGCGGTCCATCACCATCCGCAGCCCGGCGGCCGTGGTCCGCTCGTAGGCCGCCACGTCGATCACCCCGAGCTGGAACCAGACCGCCGCGGCCCCCTTGGCCACGGCCTGGTCGGCCACCTCGCCGGCCAGCGAGCTGTTGACGAAGACGTCGACCACGTCGACGTCGAACGGGATGTCGGCGAGCGAGGCGTAGCCCGGCTGCCCGAGCACCGTCTCGGCCTTCGGGTGCACCGGCACCACCCGCTTGCCGAAGCGCTGCAGCACCTGGGCCACGTCGTAGGCGGCCCGGCGGGTGTTGTTGGACAGACCCACCACGGCCCAGGTGTCCCCGGTGCCGGTCAGGATCTCCCGGGCGGTGGCCCGGCTGCGGAAGTCATCGATCTCGGCCATGCCGGGTCCAACCGGCTCGCGCGGCCGGGCATTCCGCGGACGCGCAGGGCGGGCCGGTCGAGGTCGGCCGGGCCCGCCGGCGTCAGCTGGGCCGGCCCATCGCCCGGTAGGTCCAGCCGGCCGCGCGCCAGCGGTCCGCGTCCAGCACGTTGCGCCCGTCCAGCAGCCGGCGCTCGGCCACCACCGCGCCGACGGCGGCCGGGTCCAGCTCGCGGAACTCCAGCCACTCGGTCAGGTGCAGCACCACGTGCGCTCCGGTGGCCGCCTCCAAAGCGCTGGCGGCGTAGGAGAGCGAGGGGAACATCTTGCGGGCGTTGTCCATCGCCTTCGGGTCGTACACCGTGACCTGGGCGCCCTGCAGCTGGATCTGCGCGGCCACGTTGAGCGCCGGCGAGTCGCGGATGTCGTCCGAGTCGGGCTTGAAGGAGGCGCCGAGCACCGCCACCCGGCGGTCCAGGAAGCCGCCGCCGCACTGCTCGCGGGCCAGCTCCACCATCCGCGAGCGGCGCCGCATGTTGATCGAGTCGACCTCGCGCAGGAAGGTCAGCGCCTGGTCGGCGCCCAGCTCACCGGCCCGGGCCATGAAGGCGCGGATGTCCTTGGGCAGGCAGCCGCCGCCGAAGCCGAGCCCGGCGTTCAGGAAGCGCCGGCCGATCCGCTCGTCGTAGGAGAGCGCCTCGGCCAGCTGGGTGACGTCCGCCCCGGCGCTCTCGCAGACCTCGGCCATCGCGTTGATGAAGGAGATCTTGGTGGCGAGGAACGAGTTGGCGGCGGCCTTGACCAGCTCGGCGGTGGCGTAGTCGGTGACCACCAGCGGCACGCCGTCGGCCAGCGGGGTCGCGTAGACCTCGCGGAGCAGCTCCTCGGCCCGCCCGCCCGGGCGCACCCCGACCACGATCCGGTCCGGGTGCAGGGTGTCGCCCACCGCGAAGCCCTCGCGCAGGAACTCGGGGTTCCAGGCCAGCTCGACGCCGGCGCCGGCCGGGGCCAGCGCGACCAGCCGCTCGGCCAGCCGGGCCGCGCTGCCCACCGGGACGGTGGACTTGCCGACCACCAGGGCCGGGCGGGTCAGGTGCGGGGCGAGCTGGTCGACGGCCAGGTCGACGTAGGACATGTCGGCGGCGAACTCGCCCTTCTTCTGCGGCGTGTTCACGCAGATGAAGTGCACGTCGGCGAAGTCGGCGACCTCCGCGGGGGAGGCGGTGAAGCGCAGCCGGCCGGTCGAGCCGGGGTGCCCGGCGACGTGCTTGAGCAGCAGTTCGGAGAGGCCGGGCTCGTACATCGGGACCCGGCCGGCGGCCAGCGCGGCCAGCTTCTCCGGGTCGATGTCCAGCCCGAGCACCTCGAAGCCGAGCTCCGCGAGGCACGCGGCGTGGGTCGCGCCGAGATAGCCGGTACCGATCACCGAGATGCGCAGGGCCACGGGCTTCCCCTTCGCGGGCCGCCGGGGTGTGACCGGCAGGCAGAACAGGAACAGTGAGAACAGAAGAACAGTGCGAGCAGAACAGCAACAGGGCGAACGGGCCCGTCAAGGGTCTGACGTGCAGCCACCGATGGTATCCGCCCCGCGGCATGTCATCGACGTCACGTCTGGTCTTCCAGGCCCACGGGCCTAGAATGTGCATCTACTTAACAGTAATTAACAGTCGTTTCGCAGAGGGGCAGCAGACCATGGCTGGCAATGCCGACTTCGACCTCTTCCGGCTCTCGGAGGAGCACGAGATGCTCCGCGAGACGGTGCGCGCGCTCGCCGAGGCGAAGATCGCTCCGTTCGCCGCCGAGGTGGACGAGCAGGGTCGCTTCCCGCAGGAGGCCCGGGACGCCCTGGAGGCCAACGACCTGCACGCCGTGCACGTCCCCGAGGAGTACGGCGGCGCCGGCGCCGACGCGCTCGCCACCGTCCTGGTGATCGAGGAGGTCGCCCGGGTCTGCGCCTCCTCGTCGCTGATCCCCGCGGTCAACAAGCTCGGCTCGCTGCCGGTCCAGCTCTCCGGCTCGGAGGAGCTGAAGCAGAAGTACCTCGGCGCGCTGGCCCGCGGCGAGGGCATGTTCTCCTACTGCCTCTCCGAGCCGGACGCCGGTTCCGACGCGGCGGGCATGAAGACCCGCGCGGTGCGCGACGGCGACTTCTGGGTGCTCAACGGCGTCAAGCGGTGGATCACCAACGCCGGCGTCTCGGAGTTCTACACCGTGATGGCGGTGACCGACCCCGAGAAGCGCTCCAAGGGCATCTCGGCCTTCGTGGTGGAGAAGGGCGACGAGGGCGTCAGCTTCGGCGCGCCGGAGAAGAAGCTCGGCATCAAGGGCTCGCCGACCCGCGAGGTCTACCTGGACAACGTCCGGATCCCGGCCGACCGCATGATCGGCGCCGAGGGCACCGGCTTCGCCACCGCGATGAAGACCCTGGACCACACCCGGATCACCATCGCCGCCCAGGCCCTCGGCATCGCCCAGGGCGCGCTCGACTACGCCGCCGGCTACGTCAAGGAGCGCAAGCAGTTCGGCAAGGCGATCGCCGAGTTCCAGGGCATCCAGTTCATGCTCGCCGACATGGCGATGAAGCTGGAGGCGGCCCGCCAGCTCACCTACGCCGCCGCCGCCAAGTCGCAGCGGGTCGACGCCGACCTGACCTTCTTCGGTGCGGCCGCCAAGTGCTTCGCCTCGGACGTCGCGATGGAGGTCACCACCGACGCCGTCCAGCTGCTCGGCGGCTACGGCTACACCCGTGACTACCCGGTGGAGCGGATGATGCGCGACGCCAAGATCACCCAGATCTACGAGGGCACCAACCAGGTCCAGCGGATCGTGATGTCCCGCAACCTGCCCGGCGCCTGATCCGGTAGCCGTCCGGCCGGCCCCCGTCTCCCTCGTGGCGGCGGGGGCCGGTCCGTGTCCGGGCGGTGCCGGTTGCTGTTACCCAGCTGGGACAACCGCCGTAGAACTGAGTTCCGGCTGGGTGCGTGATGACGGTCGTACTTACCTGAACCACACACCCGCGGGAGAGCAGTCATGAAGGTGACCAAGGCGATGGCCATCGCGGCCGGCACGGTGGCGCTGGCGTTCGGGGCGGTGGCCTGCAACGACGACAGCTCCTCGAAGGCGGCTCAGGCGCCGGCGGCCTCCACCGCTGCGGCCCAGCCGGGGGCCGGGCAGCCGAGCGGCGGCGCGGCCGCCCCCGGCCAGCCGGCCGGGTCGGCGCCCGCGGG
>NZ_JBNQTI010000097.1:0-32815 GCF_050325825.1 Kitasatospora sp. LaBMicrA B282 | reverse complement strand
GGCCGCGGACCCGCATCGAGCGGGTCCGCGGCCGGTCCGGTCGGACGACCGCTCGACGGCCGACGCCGCAGAAGCCTCGGACGCCTCAGAAGAAGACGCTGCGCCGGTCCACCAGCAGCCGGTAGAGCGTGTGCTGGATGGTCTCCCGGACCTCGTCGGTGAGGTTGAAGACCAGCATCGGGTCCTCCGCCGCCTCCGCCGGGTAGCCGTCGGTGCGGATCGGCTCGCCGAACTGGATGGTCCACTTGGTCGGCAGCGGGATCGCGCCGAGCGGCCCGAGCCACGGGAAGGTCGGGGTGACCGGCAGGTAGGGCAGCCCGAGCAGTCGGGCCAGGCTCTTCACGTTGCCCAGCATCGGGTAGGTCTCCTCCGCCCCGACGATCGAGCAGGGCACGATCGGCACCCCGGCCCGCAGCGCCGAGGCGACGAACCCGCCGCGGCCGAACCGCTGCAGCTTGTACCGGTCGGCGAACGGCTTGCCGATCCCCTTGAAGCCCTCCGGCCAGACCCCGACCACCTCGCCGCGCTCCAGCAGCGCCTGGGCGTCCTCGTTGCAGGCCAGCGTGTGCCCGGCCTTCCGGGCCAGCTCGCCGACCAGCGGCAGCACGAAGACCAGGTCGGCGGCGAGCATCCGCAGGTGGCGGCGGGCCGGGTGGTGGTCGTGGATCGCCACCTGGGTCATCAGCGCGTCGAGCGGGATCACCCCGGAGTGGTTGGCCACCACCAGCGCGCCGCCCTCGGCGGGGATGTGTTCGATCCCGCGCACCTCGACCCGGAAGTACTTCTCGGCCACCGGCCGCAGCAGCGAGAGGAAGACCTCCTCGGTCAGCTCGCGGTCGAAGCCGAACTCGTCCACCTCGTAGTCGCCGGTGATCCGCCGCCGCAGGAAGGCCAGCCCGCTCGCCGCGCGGCCCTCCCAGCCCTTGCCGAGGGTCGCGTCGGCCACCGGGCCGAGCCGCCCGGAGAGCAGCCGGCCCAGGCCGTCGGCCAGCCTGGCGGCCACCGCCTCGGTCCGGTCGGTGGGCCCGGGCGACCAGCTCGGTGCGGACTCGATCGGGATCACCTTCGCCTCGCCGGCCGGCTCTTCGGGGACGGCGGTCATCGGGCCTCAGCTCCTCTGGTCGGTGGCGAGCAGCAGCTGGGCCAACCGGTCGGTGACCGCGGTCAGCCGCTCGGGCGGCAGCAGCCCGGCGCGCTGCCCGGCGGCGAAGTCGGCGAAGGCCTCGGGGGTGGTGAACCGCGGCCGGTAGCCGAAGACCTCGTGCAGCGCGGTGGTGTCCACCACCCGGCCGTGGGTCAGCAGGCTGATCTGTTCGGTGGAGAAGTCGGAGACCCTGGTCCGCTTGGCCAGCGCCGCCACCCAGCCCAGAGCGGGCAGCAGCACCGGCACGGTGGGCCGGCCCAGCCGCCGGGCGCACTGCGACAGCAGCAGCACCCCGTCCCCCGCGACGTTGAAGGTGCCGCTGCGCTGGGCGGTGCCGTCCTCGGGGTCCAGGGCGGCCAGCCGGAGCACCTCCACCGCGTCGTCCTCGTGGACGAACTGCAGCCGCGGGTCGTGGCCCAGCGCGGTGGGCAGCACCGGCAGCGCGAAGTACTCGGCCAGCGGGGTGTCGGCGCCGGGGCCGACCAGGTTGGCGAAGCGCAGCACGCTGACCGCGACGTCCGGGCGGCGCCGGGCGAAGCCGCGCACGTAGCCCTCGACCTCGGCGGCGTCCTTGGCGAAGCCGCCCACCGGCAGGGTCTTGGGCGGGGTGCGCTCGGCGAAGACGGCCGGGTCGCGCGGGGTGCAGCCGTAGACGCCGGTGGTGGACTTCACCACCAGGCGGCGGACCAGGGCGGACTGCTGGCAGGCACCGAGCAGCTGCATGCTGCCGATGACGTTGATCTCCTTGACCGTGGCCCGGGCCGCGGCGACCGGGTTGGTCGCGCTGACGTTGAGGTGCACCACGGTGTCCACCGCGTACTCGGCCAGCACCCGGGCGATCGCGGGGCGGCGCAGGTCGGCGTGGGCGAAGACGTAGGGGGCGCTCGGCCCGGCGGCCGGCGGGGTCCCGGTGCGGCGCGGCGGCTCGGTGCGCAGGGCGGGGCCGGTACGGCGCGGCGGCTCGGCGTCCACCCCCACCACCAGCTCCACGTCGGGGTCGCGGCGGATCCGCTCGGCGAACCGGGCGCCGAGCTGCCGGGCCACGCCGGTGACCAGCACGACCTTGCCCACGTCTCGCCGCCCTCCCTGGCGCCGGCCCTGGTGGCGCGGCTGCCTGCACGGTACCGCGTCGGCCCGCGGAAACGGGTGCTGCCCGCCCCGGACGAGCCGGAGCGGGCAGCAGTGCACCTGGAGCGAGGCTCCGCAGGTGTTACTTCTTGTTACGACGCTGCACGCGGGTCCGCTTCAGAAGCTTGCGGTGCTTCTTCTTGGCCATACGCTTGCGACGCTTCTTGATGACAGAGCCCACGGAAAACCCTCGCTCACTGAGACTCGCGCCCGTGAGAGACGGGAGTCCATACGACTGACGGAGGGCCTAGCCTACCGTTTGCTGGCCCGGGCCCGAAAATCGGGGCGGGCGCGTCCGGTGATCAGGCGCTCTGTCGGCCGACGTAGGAGTCCTTGAGGTAGTCGTGGACCGCCTGTTCGGGCACCCGGAAGGACCGGCCGACCCGGATGGCAGGCAGCTCGCCGCTGTGCACCAGCCGGTAGACCGTCATCTTGGAGACCCTCATGACCGAGGCGACTTCTGCCACGGTCAGGAAGTTGACCTCTTGCAGGGGGCGTTCGCCGGAACTCATGACCTCACCCGACCCTTTTCCGTGTGCAAGGCACCGGCTTCCCCTCCGGTGACTCCACCGACACACGCGTATCCCCAGAGTAGTTGCGCGTGGTACGGGTGGGAAGAGGGGGATGCCGACTCCTTGTACGGTCAGAGATAAGACCATTGCAGTAGGTAGCCGGTCAACCGTCTGGCGCAGCTCACGCCGTGCTCAGGGCAACAGCCCGAGCTGCGGGAAGACCGCCCGGCGGGTGCCCAGGATCGCCTGGTCCAGCCGGTCCCCGGGGTCGTAGCCGCTCTCGGCGAAGTCGCGGTAACGGGCGTCGCCGCCGTCGGTCATCCGGGGCGGGGCCGGGCGCCGGGTGCGCCGGTAGACCTCGGCGCGCCACTGCTCGGGGGTCTCGGCGGCGGGCTCGATCGGCTGCCCGGCGGCGATCGCCACCAGGTGGGTCCAGGTCCGCGGGACCACGTCCACCACCGCGTAGCCGCCCCCGCCGAGCGCCACCCAGCGACCGTCGCAGTGCTGGTGGGCCAGCTCGTGCAGGGCGAGCGCGACCGCGCGCTGGGCGTCCACGGTGACCGCGAGGTGGGCCAGCGGGTCCTCCAGGTGGGTGTCCGCGCCGTGCTGGCTGACGATCACGTCCGGCCGGAAGGCGGCGATCAGCTCGGGCACCACGGCGTGGAAGGCGCGCAGCCAGCCGGCGTCCCCGGTGCCGGCCGGCAGCGGCAGGTTGACCGCCGAGCCGGGCGCCTGCTCGCCGCCGGTCTCGGTGGCCCAGCCGGTCTGCGGGAAGAGCGTGCTGGGGTGCTCGTGCAGCGAGATGGTGAGCACCCGCGGGTCGTCCCAGAAGGCCTGCTGCACGCCGTCGCCGTGGTGCACGTCCACGTCGACGTAGACGACCCGCTCGGCGCCGAGTTCGAGCAGCCGGGCGATCGCCAGCGCCGCGTCGTTGTAGACGCAGAAGCCGGAGGCCCGGCCGGGCATCGCGTGGTGCAGCCCGCCGGCGAAGTTGACGGCGTGCCGGGCCCGGCCCTGCCACACCGCCTCGGCGGCGGCCACCGACTGGCCGGCGATCAGCGCGGAGGCGGAGTGGATGGCCGGGAAGGCCGGGTTGTCCTCGGTGCCCAGCCCGTGCCGCTCGTCCAGCGAACCCGGCTGCTCGGCCGCCTTCCGCACGGCCTCGATGTAGTCCAGCCGGTGCACCAGGTGCAGGGTGGACTCGCCGGCCGGCGGGGCCGCGGTCACCGTCACCGAGGGCAGTCTCGGCAGGTCGAAGGCCTCGACCAGTCTCATGGTGAGCGCGAGCCGGGTCGGGTCCATCGGGTGGACCGGGCTGAAGTTGTAGGCGGTGACCCCCTCGTCCCAGAAGAGGCGCAGGCTGCAGGACTGGTCAGGCGCGGCTGGTGGCATGCTCCAACGCTAGTGGCTCGCTCCCGGCCGGAGCGAAGTGCCCGGCGAGCGGGACCACGACCAGCACCAGCAGCAACGGCGCCAGCAGCGCCCAGCGGTAGGAACTCGCCCCGGCGATCGCGCCGACCAGCGGGGAGCCGACCAGGAAGCCGACGTAGTTGAAGAGGTTGAGCCGGGCCACCGCGGCGTCCGAGTCGTGCGGGAAGAGCCGCCCGCC
Source organism: Kitasatospora sp. LaBMicrA B282 (assembly GCF_050325825.1). NCBI lineage: Bacteria > Bacillati > Actinomycetota > Actinomycetes > Kitasatosporales > Streptomycetaceae > Kitasatospora > Kitasatospora sp. LaBMicrA B282. Next base: position 28,422 of record NZ_JBNQTI010000097.1, on the reverse strand, counting down.
GGCCGCGAAGACCTGCGGGATCACCGCGCAGATGCCGATGCCGAGCACGGTGAACCCGGCGATCCCGGCCCAGGGGGCGGGCGCGACGGCGGCGATGCCGAAGCCCAGCGCGGCCACCGCGCCACCGGCCCGGACCACCACGGCGGCACCCAGCCGCTGCACCCAGCGGTCGCCGAAGGTGCGCCCGAGCAGCAGCGCGACCATGTACCCGGCGTAGCCGAGGGCGCCCACCCGGTCGCCGCTGTGCAGCGTACCGGTCAGGTACTTGGCGCTCCAGTTGGAGACCGTGGAGTCGGCGATGTAGGCGAAGGCCATGGCGGCGCAGAGCGGCAGCAGCGGGCGCCAGGGGATGGACCGGGCGGCCGCGGCCGCCGCCTCCTGCACCGCGCTGCCGAGTTCCTCGGGCCCGGCGTGGAACCGCCCGGCGACCAGCGCGGCCGGGATCACCAGCAGCATGCAGCCGCCGAACAGGACGGCCAGGTGCAGGTGCGCCCCGCCGCTGGCGAGCAGCGCGCCGAGGATGCCGCCGGCGCTGAACCCGGCGTGGAAGCCGAGCATGATCGAGCGGCCGTAGCGGTGCTGCAGGCCGACCCCGAGCATGTTCATCGAGGCGTCCAGGGCCCCGACCAGCAGCCCGAAGGCGGCCAGCGCCAGGGCCAGCGCCCAGAGCCGGTGCCCGAGGCCCACGCCGACCAGGGTGAGGCAGAGGGCGGGCTGGACCACCCGCAGCACGGCCCGCGGGCTGGTCCGCTTGACCAGTTGCTCGGAGGAGATCGACCCGACGCCGGCCAGGATCGGCACGGCGGCCAGGAAGACGGTCAGGGTGCCGTCGCTCAGCCCGTACTGCCGCTGGATGCCCGGGATCCGGGTGACCAGCAGGGCGAAGGTGGTGCCCTGGAGCAGGAAGCTGACCAGCAGGGCGGTACGGGCCCGGCGCAGCCGGGCGGGGACCTCGGTCGTCATCCGGACCTCGCTCACCACCGGCACAGCACTACTGGCCGGTACGACGATATTGGCGCGAGCGTAGGGGGTGGCGCTCCGTTTGGGGAGGGTGCGGACGCAAGGATCTCGACCGCCGGACCGTCCGGCTCAGCCGTCCAGCAGCGCCGGCAGCTCGGCCAGGCTGTCGATCAGCCCGGTGGCACCGGCCGCGGTGAGCCGCTCGGCGGGGGTCAGCGCGGTGTAGCCGTAGACGTCCATCCCGGCCGCCCGGGCCGCCAGCACGCCCATCGGGCTGTCCTCCAGTACCAGGCAGCGCGCCGGGTCCACCCCCAGGCTGCGGGCGGCGTGCTGGAACAGGTCGGGGGCCGGCTTGCCGACGCCGACGTCCTGCGCGCTGAAGATCCGCTGCTCCGGGACGTGGCCGCGCAGCCCGGTCAGGTCCAGCGCGGTGCGGATCCAGGCGTGCCCGGCCGAGGAGGCCAGGCAGTACGGCTGCGCGCGCCGCTGCAGCTCCTTGAGCAGCTCGGCGGCCCCGGTCACCGGGGTCAGCTCGGTGTCGAAGGCGGCGAACACCCGGTCGTGGAAGGCGCCCGGGAAGTCGGCCGGCAGCGTGCCGCCGAACCGCTCCGCGATCACCTCCGGCACCGCGTGGCTGGCCCGGCCCATGAAGTCCCGGTAGGAGTCCTCGATGGTGGTCGGGAAGCCCAGCTCGGTCAGGTACTCGGCGAGCAGCCGGTTGGCGATCGGCTCGCTGTCCACCAGCACGCCGTCGTTGTCGAGGATCACCAGGTCGTAGCGCACCCGGTCCAGCCTAGGGCCTGCCCAGTCCCGGGCCGGCGGCCGGCCCGGGACCGCCGCCGGCTCACTTCCCGCCGGAGGCGAGCTCGCGGGAGCGGTCCCGGGCCGCCTCCAGCGCCCCCAGCAGCGCCGCCCGCACCCCGTGGTTCTCCAGCTCGCGGATGGCCGCGATGGTGGTGCCGGCCGGCGAGGTGACCGCCTCGCGCAGCTTGACCGGGTGCTCGCCGGAGTCGCGCAGCATCACCGAGGCGCCGATCGCGGACTGCACGATCAGGTCGTGCGCCACCTGCCGGGGCAGGCCGAGCAGGATGCCGGCGTCGGTCATCGCCTCGACCAGGTAGTAGAAGTAGGCCGGCCCGGAGCCGGACAGCGCGGTGGCCGCGTCCTGCTGCGACTCGGGCAGCCGCAGCGCCTTGCCGACCGACTGGAAGATCTCCTCGGCCCGCAGCAGGTGCTCCTCCTCGGCGTGCGAGCCGCCGGAGATCACGCTCATCCCCTCGTCGACCAGGACCGGGGTGTTGGGCATCACCCGGACCACCGGGGTGCCGGCCGGCAGCCGGGCCTCGAACCAGCGGGTCGGGATGCCGGCGGCGGCCGAGATGATCAGCTTGTCGCTGCCGACGTGCGGGCCGAGCTCCTCCATCAGCGTCCCCATGTCCTGCGGCTTGACCGCCAGGATCAGGGTGTCGGCCAGCTTGGCGGCCTCCCGGTTGGAGCAGGCGGCGACCCCGTAGCGGCGGGCCAGCTCGGCGGCCCGCTCCGGGCGCCGGGCGGTGACCCAGACCTCGGCCGGGCGCTTGCCGGCCCGCAGCAGCCCGGAGAGCAGGGCCTCGCCGATCTTCCCGGTGCCCAGGAAGGCGATCCGCTGCGGGTGGACGGCACTGCTGCTCATGACCGGACTCCTTGCTCACCTGGTGCACCGTGACGGGACGTCCGACCCATCCTTCCACTCACGGGCGCCCCACCGGGGGCGGCGTCCAGCGAGCGGACGGTGCGCCGAGACGGGCGGGCGCGGTGCCACCGTTCGGGCCCGGAGCCCCCACCGGAACTCCTGCCGGGGCCGACCGACGGGCAGTGCAATCGAGAGCCATGGAGCAGGCAGCGCGCAAGCGCTCACCCGACGGCAGTACCGGCCTCGGCCGGCGACTACGCGAGTTGCGCCTCCGGCGCGGACTCCACCAGCACGACCTCGCCTGCGCGCACCTCTCGGTCAGCTACGTCTCGCTGATCGAGACCGGCAAGCGGGTGCCCTCCGAACGGGTCCTGAGAAGACTGGCCGACCGGGTCGGCTGCACCGTCGACTACCTGCGGACCGGGTGGGACGCCGCCCGGGTCAAGGAACTGGAACTCAAGCTCACCCGCGGCGACTCGGCGCTGCGCGCCGGCGCCGCCGACGAGGCGCTGCAGGCCTTCGGCGAGGCACTGGCCGAAGCCCAGCTGCTCGACCCGGACACCGCCCGGCGGACCCGGCTCAAACAGGCCCTGGCCTGCGAGCAGTCGGGGCGCTGGGCGACCGCGGTCGAGCTCTACCGGGCCCTGCAGGAGGACCCGGCGATCGTGCCCGGCTCCGCCGAGTGGGCGCAGCTGGTGGTCGGGCTGTGCCACAGTCACCGCGCGGCCGGCGAGCTGGCGCTGGGCATCGAGGCCGGCGAACGGGCGCTCGGGCAGCTCGACCGGCGCGGCACCGGCGTCACCGACGACCACCTCCGGGTCGGCGCCGCGTTGATCGGCTGCTACCACGACCGCGGCGACCTGACCCGGGCTCAGCTGTTGGCCGGCCGGCTGACCCGGGCCGGCGGGGCGGGCGGCTCCCGGGCGGCCCGCGGCGCGCTGTACTGGAGCGCCGCGCTGGTCGCCGAATCGCGCGGCGACCTCGCCGAGGCGCTGGCCCTCACCGAGTGGGCGCTGGCGCTGCTGGCCGGAACCGACGGCGGGCGCGACCTCGGGCTGCTCAGGCTCGCCTGCGCCGACTACCTGCTCGACCTGGGCAGCGCCGACCTGGCCCGGGTGCGGGCCCTGCTGGCCGAGCCGGCGGCCGAGCCGCCGGAGACCGACCGCGGCGGCGGCAGCGCGGTCGGCACCACGACGGGCGGCGCGGCGGGCGGCACGGCGGGCACCGCCGTCCGTGGCACGGTCGGCAGCCCGGCCGAGCAGGCCGCCGAGCAGCGGGTGCGGGCCCGGCTGGCCCTGCGGCTGGGCGAGCCGGGGGCGGCCGCCGGGCACGCCGAACGGGCGCTGCGCCTGCTGCGCGACGAGGCCCGCTGGGAGTCCGGCTACGCCCTGGTGCTACTGGCCGAGGCGCAGTTCGGGCAGGGCCGGCCCGACCTCGCCGCCCGGACGCTGGGCACGGTCGAGCAGCGGCTGGTCGGCGCCCTGGCCGACCGGAACACCGCCCGGGTCCGGCGGCTGGCCGGCGACCTGTGGCAGCGCGGCGGCTACCCGGCCGAGGCGCTGGCCGCCTACCGGCGGGCGCTCGGCGAGGTCGGGCTCCCGCCGCTGCTGCGACCGGACGCGGATGCCACCGGCGTGCGCCCGCACGGTTGCCAGTAGGGGAACCATCCCCGGGCAGTAGGGGAAAACTCAGGGCTGCCGATGCTGGCCCGCGGGCCGCCCGAGGAGCACCGTAGAGGCATGGAACACGGAGATCTGTCACGACGCGAGAACCGTCAGCTGGCCGTCGCCTCGGCGACCCTCGGCCCGTGGCGCACCGCCGCGGCCGTGGGTGCGGTGGTCGGCGGCGCCGCCCTGGCCGTGGACGTGGTCACCGGGCACTGGACCACCAGCATCCTGGCCGGCCCGGTCGAGCTGGCGCTGTTCTTCTTCTTCCTGGTCGGCGGCCTCGGCGGGCGGCTGCGCCGGGACACCGGCGACCGCCGGCTGCGGCGCTGGGCCGACGCCAACCCCTGGCAGTCCGCGCTGCCGCTGAGCGGCGCGCTGCTGGTGCTGAACACGCTGGCGCTCACCCTGCTCGGCAGCTGGGGCCTGTTCGGCGCGGTCTTCGCCTCGCTGCTGCCGGCGGGCATCCTGCTGGTGGTCCTCGGGGTGGTGGGACAGGTCAAGGCCTCCCGACGGGCCGGCTGACCCGAGCACCCAGCCGGCCGGAGCGGGGGTCCGGCCGGGCAACTGGGGAGGTACCGGCACAGAACACGCACCGGGCATTCGCATGTTGACCGCCCGGTGCGTGAACTGTCCCGGAGCCTCTGCATACTGACCGCGTGCCGATAACCGACGACCCAGAGTCGCAGCCGCCCGCCGGGGAACCCGACCCGTTCGAGAACCTGGTGCTGGACGAGGAGTTCATCAAGGGCGCCCGCGTCAAGGAGCCGGCCGGTCGCACCCGGATCCTGGCCGCCCGCTGGCGCAACCGGCCGCCCGAGCCGCAGCCGGCCTGGCGGCCGCCGACCGAGCCGAAGAAGCGCTTCGGCAAGCGCCCGGTCAAGCGCGACGCCTGGGGCGACCCGATCCTGCGGCCGAAGCGGAACCGCTGGCAGGCCCCGGTGTACGTGGTGCTGGCGATCGTGGTGGTGGCGGCGGGGCTGAACATCAGCGGGCTGCACGGGTGGTACCTGAGCCACTTCGGCGACAAGGGCTCGGCCTCCCTGGTGGGCGCCTCCCCCGCCCCGACCCGGCCGGTGCCCACCGAGGCCCCGGAGACCGCCCAGCCGACCGCCGCGCCGCCCACCCAGGCCCCGCAGACCCCGACCGTGGCCCAGCCCTGGCTGGGTTCGCCCGCCGAGGCCTGGCCGGCCGGGCCGGACGCGATCGTGGCACCCCCGGCGCAGGCGACCGGGGTGTTCTCGCAGCACGAGGTGGCGGCGCAGCTGCAGACCGTCAAGGACTTCCTGGTGTCGAGCAACATCGACCCCGCGGTGGTGGCCGGCGCGACGCCGCAGCACGCGCTGGACCTGCTGGACTCCCAGAGCCGTGCCGAGGTCGAGGCCGCGCTGGCCCATCCCTCGCACGACCACGACCCCACCAGTTACGTCAGCCGGTTCAACCCGCGCACGGCCGTCCCGGCCGGGAACGTGGTGAAGGTGCAGGGCCGGATGACCTTCGAGGGCGACGGCCACCGAGGTGTCGTGGTGCACACCGACTACGACTTCGTCTACGCGCTGGTTCCGGGCCCGACGACCTTCGACCCGTCGGGCGTGCCGAGCGCCTCACCCACCCAGGGCGGCGGGAACGGGCAGTCCGTCTCCTTCCTGAGCCTCGACCCGAAGGCCGAGGTCACCCGGGAGATCGTCCGCCGGACCCAGGACTTCCGCTTCTACGACCCGAGCGCCTACACCGTGGAGACCGGAAAGCTCTCCTTCGGGCCCGGCTCCTCCAACATGGGCAACAACTACTGCGAGGGCGGGGACGGCTGGCTGGAGCCGGTCTTCCCCGACACGAACGGCGGGGACGACGGGCCGCACAACGGCGCCACCGTCGACCCCTACGACCTCAGCAAGCCGGTCCCCGACGACGGCAAGTGCGGCACGTCCTCCCGCAGCTAGGTCCTACCGCTTCTTCCGCTTCCCCGGCCGTCCGGCCCGCGTGGCCTCGCGCTTCGCGTGCCGGACGGTGGCGCGTTCCAGCGCGGCACGCCGGACGCCCTCGCCGGGGGCCTCGGTGAGGCTGCGGAAGAAGTAGGCGGCGGCCGCACCCACGCAGCCGATCAGCCAGACCGCGCCGAGCGACTTGTCCTCGGCCATCCAGCCCTCCAGCGAGTCGCGGCCCTCGGCGAGGATCTTCCAGGTGCGCAGCGCGGCCAGGCAGGAGCAGATCGCGATGGCGCCCAGCAGCAGCACGTTGACCAGGCCGCCGGCCTTGGACATCTGCACCCCGCCGACCGCGAACTGCAGCACGAACCCGCCCGCCACCACGGTGAGGAAGGCGCCGAGCGAGACCGCGGCGCGGCGCAGCCAGTAGGCGCCGCCGCGGTCCACCCAGGTGGTGCCGAAGAAGCGGATGGGCTCGGGGGCGGGCGTGGTGGAGTCCTGGTTCACGTCCTCCAGTATCCAGGGCGCCCGCCGGAACCCGGTCCGACCGGGGGCTGGCCGAGGTCTGGCCGGGTTCGGACCGGCTTCGTCAGCCCAGCTTGGAGACGTCCCGCACCGCGCCCTTGTCGGCCGAGGTGGCCATCGCCGCGTAGGCCTTGAGCGCCGCGCTGACCGGCCGGTCGCGGTGGGCCGGCTGGTAGCCGCCGGACTCCTCCAGCCGCAGCCGGCGCTCGTGCAGCTCCTCGAAGGAGACCTCCAGCGCGAGCTTCCGGCCCGGGATGTCGATCGAGATGATGTCGCCGTCCTCGACCAGCGCGATGGTGCCGCCGGCGGCCGCCTCCGGGGAGGCGTGGCCGATCGAGAGGCCGGAGGTGCCGCCGGAGAACCGCCCGTCGGTGATCAGCGCGCAGGCCTTGCCGAGGCCGCGGCCCTTGAGGAAGGAGGTGGGGTAGAGCATCTCCTGCATGCCGGGGCCGCCCTTGGGGCCCTCGTAGCGGATGACCACCACGTCGCCGGCCTTGACCCGCTTGGTGAGGATCGCGTCCACCGCGTCCTCCTGGGACTCCAGCACCACGGCCGGGCCGGAGAAGGTCCAGATCGACTCGTCGACGCCGGCGGTCTTCACGATGCAGCCGTCCTCGGCCAGGTTGCCGTAGAGCACGGCCAGGCCGCCCTCCACCGAGTAGGCGTGCTCGACGCTGCGGATGCAGCCGCCCGCCTGGTCGGTGTCGAGGGTCTCCCAGCGCTCGGACTGGGAGAAGGCGGTGGCCGAGCGGACGCAGCCGGGGGCCGCGTGGAACAGCTCGACGGCCTCCGGCGAGGGCGAGCCGCCGCGGATGTCCCAGGTCTTCAGCCACTCGGCGAGCGAGTCGCTGTGCACGGTGTGGACGTCCTCGTTGAGCAGCCCGGCGCGGTAGAGCTCGCCGAGGATGGCCGGGATGCCGCCGGCCCGGTGCACGTCCTCCATGTAGTACGAGCCGTTGGGCGCGACCTTGGACAGGCAGGGCACCTTGCGGGAGATCCGGTCGATCGCCCGCATGTCGAAGTCCAGCTCGGCCTCCTGGGCGGCGGCCAGCAGGTGCAGGATGGTGTTGGTCGAGCCGCCCATCGCGATGTCCAGCGCCATCGCGTTCTCGAAGGCGGCGCGGGAGGCGATGCTGCGCGGCAGCACCGAGTAGTCGTCCTGCTCGTAGTGCCGCTTGGTGATCTCGACGACGTTCCGCCCGGCGGCCTCGTAGAGGGCCTTGCGGGCGGTGTGGGTGGCCAGCGTGGAGCCGTTGCCGGGCAGCGAGAGGCCGATCGCCTCGGTGAGGCAGTTCATCGAGTTGGCGGTGAACATGCCCGAGCAGGAGCCGCAGGTGGGGCAGGCGTTCTCCTCGATGATCGCGATGTCCTCGTCCGAGACGGACTCGTCGGCCGCGTCGGCGATCGCGTTGATCAGGTCGAGCTTGCGCACCGTGCCGTCCACCAGCACCGCCTGGCCGGCCTCCATCGGGCCGCCGGAGACGAAGACGGTGGGGATGTTCAGCCGCAGCGCGGCCATCAGCATCCCGGGGGTGATCTTGTCGCAGTTGGAGATGCAGATCAGCGCGTCCGCGCAGTGCGCGCTGACCATGTACTCCACGCTGTCCGCGATCAGGTCGCGGGAGGGCAGCGAGTAGAGCATCCCGTGGTGGCCCATGGCGATGCCGTCGTCCACCGCGATGGTGTTGAACTCGCGCGGCACGCCGCCGGCCGCCTTGATCGCCTCGCTGACGATCCGGCCGACCGGCTGCAGGTGGGTGTGGCCCGGGACGAACTCGGTGAAGGAGTTGGCCACCGCGATGATCGGCTTGCCGAAGTCCTCGCGGGCTACGCCGGCGGCCCGCAGCAGGGCGCGGGCGCCGGCCATGTTGCGACCATGGGTGACCGTACGGGACTTCAGCTCGGGCACGGGATCTCTCCATTCCCTTCGGGCAGGTAACTGCCGAGCCTACGCCTGCCGTCCGCCCGCCGGACGCACCGTCCGCGATGCGGTCAGAGCGTCCCGGGGCCGCCCGCCAGGACTGGCTCAGCCCGGCTCGGCCCCGCCCGGACCGGACCGGACCGGCTCAGCCCGGCTCAGGCCCGCTCAGCCCCGCTTGACCGCCACGGTCAGCTCCACGTTGTAGGGCTCGACCACCTGGCCGTCCGGGAAGTCCACCAGCAGGGCGGCGCGTTCGGCGGCCAGCAGCGGCTCCTTGACCGCCTCGTCGGTGACCGCGAAGTACGACTTGGAGCGCAGGTCGGTCAGCACGCCGTCGACCGCGATCCGGCGCTCCCAGCGCAGCCGGCGCCGGGCCAGCGCCAGCGGGTACTCCTCCAGCCGGTCGGTGACCGCGTTCATCGCACCGTAGTAGTGGTAGTTCGGCAGCGCCGCGGCGAGCCGGGCCTCCTGCGCGGCCAGCCACGGCACGGTGCGGTCCTTGATGTTCCAGACCAGCACCAGCGCACCGCCCGGGCGCAGCACCCGCAGCGCCTCCGGGATCGAGCGCTGCGGATCGGTCCAGTGGAAGGCCTGGAAGTAGCAGACCAGGTCGGCGGTGGCGTCGTGGCAGGGCAGCTCGTCGCCGGTGGCCTTGACCAGCGGGATGGTCGGGCTGACCCGGTGCAGCTGGGCCGCCATCCCGGCGCTCGGCTCGACGGCGATCACCCGGGCGCCGCGCCCGTGCAGCAGGCGGGTGGCGATCCCGGTGCCGGCGCCCACGTCCAGCACGTCCGCCTCGCGCAGCGGGCGGCCGGCCAGCTCCTCGATCGCGTCGAACAGCTCGGCCGGGTAGGACGGGCGGGCGCGGTCGTACTCGGCGGCGACGGCGCCGAAGCTGGCGGCGTGCTCCTGGTGCTGAATGTCCGTCATGGCCGGTTCCTCCCACGGGTCGTTCGTACCGTCAGGGTACGTGGGAGCCGGTCGCCAGATGGAGCCGGGTGAAGGCCAGCGCCTCGGCCAGGTCCGCCTCCCGCTCGGCCGGCGAGCCGGAGCGGCGGGTGTTCACCTCCAGCACCACGTGGCCGTCGAAGCCGGTGCGGGCCAGCTGCTCCAGCAGCTCGGCGCACGGCTGCTTGCCGCGGCCGGGGATCAGGTGCTCGTCCTTGCCGGAGCCGGAGCCGTCGGCCAGGTGGACGTGGGCCAGCCGGTCACCCATCCGCTCGACCAGCTCGAAGGCGTCGATCCGCGAGGTGGCCACGTGCGAGAGGTCCACGGTGAAGTGGCGGTAGGCCTCCTCGGTGACGTCCCAGCCGGGGGCGTAGGCCAGCACCTCGCGGTCCTTGTAGCGCCACGGGTACATGTTCTCCACCGCGAACCGCACCGGGGTCTCGCCCGCCATCCGCTCGATCCCCCGGACGAACTCCCGGGCGTACTGCCGCTGCCAGCGGAACGGCGGGTGCACCACCACGGTGTCCGCGCCCAGCGTCTCGGCGGCCGCCCGGGCCCGGCGCAGCTTGGTCCACGGGTCGGTGGTCCAGACCCGCTGGGTGATCAGCAGGCAGGGCGCGTGCACCGCCAGGATCGGCATCCGGTGCTGCTCGGAGAGCGCGCGCAGGGCGTCCAGGTCCTGGCTGACCGGGTCGTTCCAGACCATCACCTCGACCCCGTCGTAGCCGAGCTTGGCGGCCAGCTCGAAGGCGATCGCGGTGTTGTCGGGGTAGACCGAGGCGGTGGACAGCGCGATCTTGGTGTCCGGGACGTGCAGCTCCGGGTGGCGCGGCAGCACCAGGCGGTCGGTGGTGCGCAGCAGCGGGTCGCGGCGCGGCACGGCGGGCTTGCGCCGCACCGCGCGCGGCAGCCGGGGCGGCACCGGCCGGCCGGACCTGCCGCGGGCCCGGTCCCCGGGCTGCTCGTCCGCCACCGAAGACTCCTCCACGGAAGAAGGTTATGCGGACCAGGCGGGCAGTTGCGCGCCACTGGCCTCGCCGGACTGGCTCATGCTGTCCAGACGGCGCAGGATGATGCCCTCGCGCAGCGCCCACGGGCAGATGTCCAGCTCCTCCAGCCCGAACAGGTCCATCGCCGCGTCGGCCACCAGCGCGCCGGCCAGCAGCTGGCGGGCCCGGCCCTCGGAGACGCCGGGGATCCGGGCCCGCTCGGCGGCGGTCATCCCGGCCAGTCGCGGCACCCAGGCGGCCAGCCCGCTGCGGCTGAGCTTGCGCGGCACCCGCAGCCCGGCCTCGGCGGGGGCCGCGCCGGTCATCCGGGCCAGCTGCTTGAAGGTCTTGGAGGTGGCCACCGCGTGGTCCGGCGGGCCGAGTCTGGCCACCTCGCCGACCACCGTGGCGATCTCGGCCCGGATGTGCCGGCGCAGCTCGCGCACCGCCTCCTGGTCCGGCAGGTCGCCGGGCAGCCAGCCGGCGGTCAGCCGGCCGGCCCCGAGCGGCAGCGAGACGGCGGTGTCCGGCTGCTCGTCGATCCCGCAGGCGATCTCCAGCGAGCCGCCGCCGATGTCCAGGTCGAGCAGCCGCCCCGAGGACCAGCCGAACCAGCGGCGCACCGCGAGGAAGGTCAGCCGCGCCTCGTCCTGCCCGGAGAGCACGGTCAGCTCCACCCCGGTCTCGCGCTGGACCTGGGCGAGCACCTCCTCGCCGTTGGCGGCCTCGCGCACCGCGGAGGTGGCGAACGGCAGCAGGTCCACCACGCCCTTGTCCTCGGCCACCCGCAGCGAGGAGGCCACGTGGTCGACCAGGCGCTGGACACCGTCCGCCCTTATCGCCCCGTGCTCGTCGAGCAGCTCCGCCAGCCGCAGCTCCGCCTTGTGCGAGTAGGCGGGCAGCGGAGCGGCACCGGGGTGGGCGTCCACTACCAGGAAGTGGACGGTGTTGGAACCTACGTCGAGCACACCGAGTCGCATAATCCACCACGCTACGCCACCGCGCCTGGCGAGATCGTGCCTGTTCGATTGCCGACCGAACCCGATCGGCGGGAATCTGGTCCACCGATACCGCTTCACCACCAGGGAGCCACGCAACCATGACGATCAGTCACCGCCGGCTGGGTGCCGGCGAGCACAAGGTCATCGTTCTGCACGACTGGTTCGGCACCACCGCGGGCTGGGGCCCGTTCCTCGACTACCTGGACAGGTCGGCGTTCGGCTACGCGTTCCTGGACTACCGCGGCTACGGGGACCGGGTGGACGTCCCCGGCGAGTTCACCCTGGCCGAGATCGCCGGCGACGTGCTGGCGCTCGCCGACGAGCTGGGCTGGGAGCACTTCTCGCTGGTCGGCCACTCGATGGGCGGCAAGGCGGCGCAGCGGGTGCTGCTGCAGGCGCCGGAGCGGGTGCGCCGGTTGGTCGGGATCGCGCCGGTGCCGGCCGCCGCCTACCCGATGGACGAGGAGACGCACGCCCTCTTCCACGGCGCCGCGCAGGACTTCGCCGCCCGCCGCACCATCCTCGACCTGGTCACCGGCCACCGGGCCAACGCCGTCTGGCTGGACCGGATGGTGGCCCGCTCCACCGCGACCAGCCGGATGGACGCCTTCGGCGCCTACCTGACCGACTGGGCCGGGCAGGACTTCGCGGCCAAGCTGGCCGGGCAGCAGCTGACGGTGCGGGTGCTGCTCGGCGAGTGGGACCTGGCGCTCACCCCGCAGACCTTCGCGGCCGGCTGGCAGCCGCTCTACCCGAACGCCGAGTTGACGGTGCTACCCGCCACCGGGCACTACCCGATGTACGAGACCCCGGTGACCTTCGCCTCCGCGCTGGAGTCCGCGCTGCGCGCCTGACGACCAGGAGCGGTGCCCGGGCCACGCCGGACACCTCCCGGTGGCGGCTACCCTTGCCGGGTGGCCGCCATCGACATCCCCACCCCGACCAGCCGGAAGCCCCTCCCGGAGGTCGGGCTGGACTTCCCCCGCGCCTGGGTCGAGTTCACCGACCCCGCCGACCCCGAGCAGGTCTTCCGCTGTGACCTCACCTGGCTGACCTCCCGCTGGGGCTGCATCTTCGGGCAGGGCTGCCACGGCATCCGCCCCGGCCGCGGCGAGTCCGACGGCTGCTGCACGTTGGGTGCGCACTACTCGGACGAGGAGGACGAGCAGCGGGTGATCGAGCACGCCCGCCGGCTGACCCCGCAGACCTGGCAGTACTTCGACCAGGGCACCGACAAGAAGGGCCGGCTCAAGCTCGACGGCGGCATCACCATGCTGGACGAGGACGGCGACCGGCAGACCCGCCGGGTCGACGGCGCCTGCATCTTCCTCAACCGGCCGGGCTTCGCGGGCGGCCAGGGCTGCGCGCTGCACACCCTGGCGCTGGCCGAGGGGCGCGAGCCGCTCGAGACCAAGCCGGACGTCTGCTGGCAGCTGCCGATCCGCCGCACCTACGACTGGGTCGACCGCCCGGACGACACCCGCTACCTGCAGATCTCGATCGGCGAGTACGACCGCCGCGGCTGGGGCCCGGGCGGCCACGACCTGCACTGGTGGTGCACCAGCAGCCCGGAGGCGCACCAGGCCACCGACCCGGTCTACGTCAGCTACCGGGCCGAGCTCACCGAGCTGATGGGCGCCCCGGCCTACGCGGCGCTGGTCGAGCTGTGCGAGCAGCGGATCAAGGCGAAGGGCGACCGCAAGCTGGCGCCTCACCCGGCGGATGCCGGAAATCGAAAGGGGTCCGCGGACCCGAAGCCGGCCAAGAAGAAGTAGCGGCCGGCACGGGTCGATGTCCCCTTACTTGTCGATGTCCCCGACCACGAAGAACATCGACCCCAGGATCGCCACCATGTCGGCCACCAGGGTGCCCGGCAGCAGCTCGACCAGCGCCTGGATGTTGTTGAAGGACGCCGAGCGCAGCTTGAGCCGCCACGGCGTCTTGTCGCCGCGCGAGACCAGGTAGTAGCCGTTGACCCCGAGCGGGTTCTCGGTCCAGGCGTAGGTCTCCCCCTCGGGGGCCTTGAGCACCTTGGGCAGCCGCTGGTTGACCGGCCCGGCGGGCAGCCGGCCGAGCCGGTCCAGGCAGGCGTCGGCCAGGTCGAGCGAGTTGGCGGTCTGCTCCAGCAGGCACTCGAACCGGGCCAGGCAGTCGCCCTCCTGCCGGACCGCGACGCTGAGCACGTCCTGCAGCTCGCCGTAGGCCAGGTAGGGCTCGTCCCGGCGCAGGTCGAAGTCGACCCCACTGGCCCGGGCGATCGGGCCGGTGACGCCGTAGGCGTGCACGTGCTCGGGGCGCAGCACCCCGACGCCGGCCGTGCGGGCCCGGAAGATCTCGTTGCCGAGCACCAGCCGCTGGTAGACCGGCAGCTGCTCGCGGACCGCGGCGACGGCCGCCCGGACCCGGCCGAGCCAGCCGGCCGGCAGGTCCTCCTTGAGGCCGCCGACCCGGTTGAACATGTAGTGCATCCGGCCGCCGCTGGCCTCCTCCAGCACGTGCTGGAGCTCCTCGCGGGCGGTGAAGGCGTAGAAGACCGGGGTGATGCCGCCCAGCTCCAGCGGGTAGGAGCCGATGAACATCAGGTGGTTGAGCACCCGGTTGAGCTCGGCGAGCAGGGTGCGGGTCCACACCGCGCGCTCCGGCACCTCCATGCCGAGCATCCGCTCGACGGCGAGCACCACGCCGAGCTCGTTGGCGAAGGCGGAGAGCCAGTCGTGCCGGTTGGCCAGCATGATGATCTGCCGGTAGTCCCGGGCCTCGAAGAGCTTCTCGGCGCCGCGGTGCATGTAGCCGATGATCGGCTCGGCGGAGACGATCCGCTCACCGTCCAGCACCAGCTTGAGCCGGAGCACCCCGTGGGTGGCCGGGTGCTGGGGGCCGATGTTCAGCACCATGTCGGTGGCGCCGGCGGCGCCGGGCAAGGTCTCCGCCCCGGCGCCGACGCCGACCGTGGTCTCCCGCAAGCTCGTCATGCTTCCAGAGTCTGCCATCCCGGCACCCCGGCGAGGCTGTGCGGTACCGGCATCCGGACGGCCTGGACCAACCAGCCGAAGCCGCCCAGCCCACCGCTCGCGGTCAGTTCGGCGGCCTCGCCGGCGGCGGCCAGCGCCCGCAGGTAGCCGGCCGGGTCGTCGGAGGCCAGCTGGAGCGGCGGCCGGGCGCCGGAGACGCCGAGCGCGTGCAGGGCGGCGCGCTGGGTTGTCCACAGGGTGTGGAAACCCGGCGCGGCGGCCGCGTCCAGCGCGACGTGGGCGGTCAGGTCGCAGCCGCCGTCCGGCACCGGCGCGACCTCGCGGCCGGCGCCGAAGCCGGTCAGGGTGCCGAACGTCGGCCGGTCCGACTTCCGGTGCGCGTAGTCGACCGCCACCGCGAGCCCCCGGTCCAGCGCGCCGACCGCCGCCGCCCAGGCCGCGTCCCTGGGCCCGCCCAGTTCGACCCGCTCTCCGTCCGGCCACCAGCGCTCGGCCCACGCCGCGTCGAGCGCCGTCAGCGGCTCGCCCAGGCGCTCCTCCCCCACCTCGTCCCCGTCGACGGCCACCTCGACGTAGCGCAGCACCCCGTCCTCGTCCCGCTCGGCGAGGTCCAGCGGCACGTTGTCCAGCCACTCGTTGGCGAAGAGCAGCCCGACCGCACCGCGCGGCACCTCGGCGCTCCAGCGCACCTCGGGCGGCAGCCCGTCCGGGCGGTCGGCCAGCTCCACGCCGTACGCGGTCAGCCGCCCCGGCAGCAGGTGGGTCAGCGCCGCAACCAGCTCGCCACGCCCGGCCCCGACGTCGATCAGGGCGATCTCCTCCGGGTGACCGAGCGCCTCGTCCACCTCCAGCAGCAGTCGGCCGACCGCCGACGCGTACTGGGCGGAGGCGTGCACCGAGGTCCGGAAGTGCCCGGCCGGGCCCTCCGGCCTGCGGTAGAAGCCGTCCGGCATCCCGTAGAGGGCCCGTTCCATGGCGGGGCGCCAGCGCATCCAGGTCATGCTCGCGACCGTACCCGGCTCCGACCTGCGGACGAGACCGGGATCGCCCTAGCGGCGGACGGGGGCGGCCCCGGAGACTGCCTACGCTTGTCACGTGCATCGACTCAACGCCTGGCTCCGCGGACACCCCATGGTGGTCGACGGCGCCTGGGCATCCATCGTGGGCTTCCTGACGCTGCTGGCCGCCGTGGCCGAGGACGGCTCACGGATCGCCCTGCTGGGAATCGGTGCCGTGATGTTCGTGCTGATGACCGTGCGCCGGCGCTGGCCCGACGTCGTGGTGGTGGCCGGCATCGCACTGGGCCTGCTCCAGGTGGCCGGGCGGATCGACCAGAACACCCCGCCGGCCATCGGCTACCTGGTCTTCTGCTACACCGGCGCCGCCTTCGGCCGGACCTGGACCTCCCGGCTGGCGCTGGCCGCCGGGCTGACCGCCGGGCCGCTCAGCGTCGCCGCCTTCTACCACAGCGACGCGGGCATGGCCCACGGCTTCCTGCAGCAGGCCTTCGTCTCGGCGCTGCTCTCCAGCCCCTTCATCCTCTGCTGGGCCTGGGGCCGGCTGACCCGGGTGCGCCGCGCCTACCTGACCGAGCTGGAGGACCGCGCGGCCCGGCTGGAGCGCGAGCGCGACGCCCAGGCCAAGGTGGCGGTGGCCGCCGAGCGGGCCCGGATCGCCCGCGAGCTGCACGACGTGGTGGCGCACAACGTCTCGGTGATGATCGTGCAGGCCGACGGCGCCGCCTACGTGATGGACAACTCGCCGCACCAGGCCAAGGAGGCGCTGGCCACCATCGCCTCCACCGGGCGCCAGGCGCTGGTCGAGATGCGCCGGCTGCTCGGGGTGCTGCGCACCGCCGACGCCGCCGAGGAGTACGTGCCGCAGCCGGGCGTCGAGGAGCTGCCCGACCTGCTGGACCAGGTCCGCACCGCCGGCCTGCCGGTGGAGTTCAGCACCTCCGGCGAGGTCCGCGAGCTGCCCCGCGGGGTCGAGCTGACGGTCTACCGGATCGTTCAGGAAGCCCTCACGAACGTGCGCAAGCATGGTGGCCCGAACGTCACGGCCCGGGTCGCGGTCGACTTCGGCGACCGCGACCTCAACGTGCTGATCGAGGACGACGGGCGGGGCAGCACCGACGCGCACCTGACCGCGGGCGGCACCGACGGGCTGGGCCACGGCCTGATCGGGATGCGCGAGCGGATCGGCATGGTCAGCGGCAGCCTGGACGCCGGGCCGCGCCCCGGCGGCGGGTTCCGGATCCGCGCCGTGCTCCCGCTGAAGACCGCCCGCTGACCGGGGACCACCCCCCGCGACAGAGCCGCACAGGAGAGAGAGGGAGACCGCCGAGGTGACCATCCGCGTGATGCTGGTCGACGACCAGGAGCTGCTGCGCACCGGGTTCCGCATGGTGCTGCAGTCCCAGGCCGACATCGAGATCGCCGCCGAGGCCGGCGACGGTGCCCGGGCCCTGGAGGTGCTGGCCGGCACCACGGTGGACGTGATCCTGATGGACGTCCGGATGCCGCGGATGGACGGGGTGCAGGCCACCCGGCGGATCTGCCTGGACGAGAGCGGCGCCCCGCGCCCGGACGCCCCCAAGGTGCTCATCCTCACCACCTTCGACCTGGACGAGTACGCCTTCGCCGCGCTCAAGGCCGGGGCCAGCGGCTTCCTGCTCAAGGACGTGCCGCCGACCGAGCTGGTCTCGGCGATCCGCGCGGTGCACGCCGGTGACGCCGTGGTCGCGCCGACCACCACCCGCCGGATGATCGACCGGTTCGCCGACGTGCTGCCGGTGCCGCAGGCGGTCGGCGGCCCGCCCGCGCTGAGCCCGCTGACCGAGCGCGAGCGGGAGGTCTTCCTGCTGGTCGCCCAGGGCCTGTCGAACGGCGAGATCGCCGCCGAGCTGACCCTCTCCGAGGCCACCGTGAAGACCCACGTCGGGCGGATCCTGGCCAAGCTGGGGCTGCGCGACCGGGTGCAGGCCGTGGTGCTGGCCTACGAGGCCGGACTGATCAAGGCCGGCGGGCACGCCTAGCGGCGGTTCCGGGGAGCGCGCTCAAAGCACCACCGCGGCGGGCCGTAGGATGGGACGGACCGTCTGGTACCCGTAGAGGACTGGAACGCACACCGTGAGCACCTCCGACCTGTTCCACCTGCCCGATCCCACGGATCCGGCGGCCCGCCCCGCGCGCCTGGCCGTCGGCGTGGTCGGCACCGGCCGGGTCGGCCCCGCCCTCGGCGCCGCCCTGCAGCTGGCCGGCCACCAGGTGGTGGCCGCCTCCGGGGTCTCCGCCGCCTCCCGCCGCCGGGCCGAGGCGCTGCTGCCCGGGGTGCGCCTGGTGAGCCCGCCCCAGGTGCTGGCCGCGGCCGACCTGGTGCTGCTCACCGTGCCGGACGACGAACTGGCCGCCCTGGTCGCCGGGCTGGCCGGCACCGGCGCGATCCGGCCGGGCCAGCTGGTGGTGCACACCTCGGGCGCGCACGGCGTGGCGATCCTGGAGCCCGCCACCCGGGCCGGTGCGCTGCCGCTGGCCCTGCACCCCGCGATGACCTTCACCGGCACCTCGGTGGACCTGGCCCGGCTGGTCGGCTGCCCGTTCGGGGTGACCGCGCCGGAGGAGCTGCGCCCGGTCGCGGAGGCGCTGGTGGTGGAGATGGGCGGCGAGCCGGAGTGGGTGCCGGAGCAGGTCCGCGCGCTCTACCACACCGCCCTGGCGCACGGCGCCAACCACCTGGTCACCCTGGTCGCACAGGCGATCGAGCTGCTGCGGACCGCCGGCGTGGCCGAGCCGGGCCGGATGCTCGGCCCGCTGCTCGGCGCCGCGCTGGACAACAGCCTGCGGGCCGGCGACGCGGCGCTGACCGGCCCGGTGGCCCGCGGCGACACCGGCACCGTGCGCCGCCACCTGACCGAGCTGGCCCGGGTGTCCCCCGACATCCCCGCGGCCTACCGCGCGATGGCCCGGGCCACCGCCCAGCGCGCGCTGGCCCACGGGACACTGACCGACGAAGCGGCGGCCTCGCTGCTGGACGTGCTCAACAACGAGGAGAAGTGATGGCCCGCCCCAAGCCCGCCGCCAAGGCCCCCAAGGTCCACCAGGCGCAGCTGACCCACACCGTCGCCGACTTCGAGGCCGCCTTCTGGCCCGACGAGAGCCCGGTGGACAACGCGGTCGTGATGACCATGGGCGCGCTGCACGAGGGCCACGCCGCGCTGATCCGGGCGGCCCGCCGGGAGGTCGGCCGGGACGGCCGGGTGGCCGTGACGGTCTTCGTCAACCCGCTGCAGTTCGGCCCGAGCGAGGACCTGGACCGCTACCCGCGCACCCTGGAGGCGGACGTCGCGCTGGCCCAGGAGGCCGGCGCCGACGTGGTCTTCGCCCCGAGCGCCGAGGAGGTCTACCCGAACGGCACCCCGGTGGTCTCGCTGTCGGCCGGCCCGATGGGCGAGCGCTTCGAGGGCGCCAGCCGCCCCGGCCACTTCGACGGGGTGCTGACCGTGGTGGCCAAGCTGCTGCACATCACCGACCCGGACTACGCCTTCTTCGGCGAGAAGGACGCCCAGCAGCTGGCGATCATCCAGCGGATGGTGGCCGACCTGGACTTCGACGTCGAGGTGGTCGGGGTGCCGACCGTCCGGGAGGCGGACGGCCTGGCGCTCTCCTCGCGCAACCGCTACCTCTCCGAGGGCGACCGGGAGCAGGCGCTGGCGCTCTCCCGCGCCCTGTTCGCCGGGCGGGACGCCGCGGCCCGCGGCCCGAAGGCCGTGCGCGAGGCCGCCGCCCGGGTGCTCGACGACGCCGCCGGCGTCCACCTCGACTACCTCGCCCTGATCGACCCGCACGACTTCGTCGAGGCGCCGGACGACTTCCAGGGCGAGGCGGTACTGGCCGTGGCGGCGAAGGTGGGCTCCACCCGCCTGATCGACAACGTCCGCCTCCAGGTCAGGTAAGTCAGACATCCCCATCGGCATGCACTCGCATCAGGAGGCGTGACCCCATGCTCCGCACCATGCTCAAGTCCAAGATCCACCGTGCCACCGTCACCCAGGCCGACCTGCACTACGTCGGCTCGGTGACGGTCGACCAGGACCTGCTCGACGCGGCCGACCTGCTCCCCGGCGAGCTGGTCCACATCGTCGACATCAACAACGGCGCCCGGTTGGAGACCTACACCATCGCCGGCCCGCGCGGCACCGGCGTGATCGGCATCAACGGCGCCGCGGCCCGCCTGGTCCACCCGGGCGACCTGGTGATCCTGATCGCCTACGGGCAGATGGACACCGCCGAGGCGAAGGCCTACCAGCCCAAGGTGGTCTTCGTGGACGCCGAGAACAAGATCACCGGCATCGGCCCGGACGCCGCCGAGGCCCTGCCGGGGACCGACACCGTGCGCGGCGACGCCGTCCACGTGTAACCGGGTGCACCCGACCGGCCCCCACCGACCGGCCGCCGGCCCCCACCCCTCCTGCCGACTGGAGTCCCCCACCATGCCTGCCACCCACCGCCTCACCGCTCCCGCCCCCGGCTGGACCGCCACCACCGACGTGGTGGTGGTCGGCTCCGGCGTGGCCGGGCTGACCGCCGCGCTCGGCATCCGCCGGGCCGGACTGCGGGTGACGGTGGTCACCAAGGCCGTGCTGGACGAGGGCTCCACCCGCTGGGCCCAGGGCGGCATAGCCGCCGCCCTGGGTGCGGGCGACACCCCCGAGCAGCACCTGGACGACACCCTGGTGGCCGGCGCCGGGCTCTGCGACGAGGACGCCGTGCGGGTGCTGGTCACCGAGGGCCCGGGGGCGGTGCGCCGGCTGATCGAGGCCGGGGCCGCGTTCGACACCGGCGCGGACGGCGAGATCCTGCTGACCCGCGAGGGCGGCCACCACCGCAACCGGATCGTGCACGCCGGCGGCGACGCGACCGGCGCGGAGGTCTCCCGGGCGCTGGTCGCCGCGGTGCACCGCGACCCAGAACTGGAGCTGATCGAGCACGCCCTGGTGCTGGACCTGCTCACCGACGCCGACGGCCACGCGGCCGGGCTGACCCTGCACGTGATGGGCGAGGGCCAGCGGGACGGGGTCGGCGCGCTGCGCGCCCGGGCCGTGGTGCTGGCCACCGGCGGCATGGGTCAGGTCTTCTCGGCGACCACCAACCCGCAGGTCTCCACCGGCGACGGGGTGGCGCTCGCGCTGCGGGCCGGCGCCGCGGTGGCCGACCTGGAGTTCGTCCAGTTCCACCCGACCGTGCTCTGGCTCGGCCCGGAGGCGCACGGCCAGCAGCCGCTGATCTCCGAGGCGGTGCGCGGCGAGGGTGCGTACCTGGTGGACGCCGCCGGCACCCGGTTCATGCTGGGGCAGCACGAGCTGAACGAGCTGGCCCCGCGGGACATCGTGGCCAAGGCGATCACCCGGCAGATGCAGGCCCAGGACGCCGAGCACATGTACCTGGACGGGCGGCACTTCGGCGCCGCGATGTGGGCCGAGCGCTTCCCGACCATCCTGGCCTCCTGCCTGGCGCACGGCATCGACCCGGTCACCGACCCGATCCCGATCGCCCCGGCCGCGCACTACGCCTCCGGCGGGGTGCGCACCGACCCGCACGGCCGCACCTCGGTGCCCGGCCTGTACGCCTGCGGCGAGGTGGCCTGCACCGGGGTGCACGGCGCCAACCGGCTGGCCTCCAACTCGCTGCTGGAGGGCCTGGTCTTCGCCGAGCGGATCGTCGCCGACCTGGCCGCGCGGCACGCCGCCGGCGAGCTGCCCGAGCGGGTGGTGGACGTGGCCGCCGCCCGGGCCGCCCGGCCGGTCGAGCTGCCCGCGCCGGAGGCCCGGGCCGAGATCCAGCGCCTGATGTCGCGCGGCGCAGGCGTGCTGCGCTCGGCCGACAGCCTGGCCGGCGCCGCCGCGGGCCTGGCCGCGCTGGCCGAGGGTGCGGCGCAGCACTCGGCCGAGGAGAAGCCGGCCCACCCCGGCGTGGAGACCTGGGAGGCGGCCAACCTGCTGCTGGTGGCCACCGCCCTGGTGACCGCCGCCCAAATGCGCACCGAGACCCGCGGCTGCCACTGGCGGGAGGACTTCCCCGACCGGGACGACGCCCACTGGCAGCACCACCTGACCACCACCCTGGACGCGGACCGGCTCCGCGTCACCGAGGAGCACTGAGGACCATGACCCACACCCACGAAGAGCTGCCGCTGGTGGACGCCGAGGGCTCCTGCGGCGACGGCTGCGGCTGCGCCGACGGCGAGGGCTACGAGACCGGCCTGGACCCGCAGCTCGCCGAGCTGCTGGAGGAGGCCGGCCTGGACCCGGTCGAGGTGGAGGACATCGCCACCCTGGCGCTGGCCGAGGACCTGGCCGGCGGCGAGGACGTCACCTCGGTCGCCACCGTCCCGGCGGACGCGGTGGCCACCGCCGACTTCACCGCGCGCGAGGCCGGCACGGTGGCCGGCCTGCGGATCGCCGAGGCCGTGGTCTCGCTGATCTGCGAGGAGGAGTTCGAGGTCGAGCGGCACGTCGAGGACGGCGACCGGGTCGAGGCCGGCCAGGTGCTGCTCTCGGTGCGCAGCCGCACCCGCGACCTGCTGACCGCCGAGCGCAGCGCGCTCAACCTGCTCTGCCACCTGTCCGGCATCGCCACCGCCACCCGCCGCTGGGCGGACGCCCTGGAGGGCACCGGCGCCGCGGTCCGCGACACCCGCAAGACCCACCCGGGCCTGCGCGCGCTGCAGAAGTACGCGGTGCGCTGCGGCGGCGGGGTCAACCACCGGATGGCGCTCTCCGACGCCGCGCTGATCAAGGACAACCACGTGGTCGCCGCGGGCGGCGTGGCCGAGGCCTTCCGGGCCGTCCGGGCCGCCTACCCGGACCTGCCGGTGGAGGTCGAGGTGGACACCCTGGAGCAGATCCCGCCGGTGCTGGAGGCCGGGGCGGAGCTGATCCTGCTGGACAACTTCACCGTCGAGCAGCTGCGCGAGGCGGTCGCCCTGGTGGCCGGCCGGGCCAAGCTGGAGGCGTCCGGCGGGCTGACCCTGGCCACCGCGCGCGAGGTGGCCGAGACCGGGGTCGACTACCTGGCGGTCGGCGCGCTCACCCACTCGGCGCCGGTCCTGGACATCGGCCTGGACCTGCGTTCCTGACCGCGCCACCGAAGTCCGCGGCACCGAAGTTCGCGGCACAGCTGTTCCCGCCACCGACCA
This sequence comes from Kitasatospora sp. LaBMicrA B282, assembly GCF_050325825.1. Taxonomy (NCBI): domain Bacteria; kingdom Bacillati; phylum Actinomycetota; class Actinomycetes; order Kitasatosporales; family Streptomycetaceae; genus Kitasatospora; species Kitasatospora sp. LaBMicrA B282. Next base: position 5,649 of record NZ_JBNQTI010000097.1, on the reverse strand, counting down.
CCCACCGGACCAGACAGGGGGCCCATGCTCCTCACCATCGACGTCGGCAACACCCAGACCACGCTCGGCCTGTTCGACGGCGAGGAGGTCGTGGACCACTGGCGGATCTCCACCGATCCGCGCCGCACCGCCGACGAACTGGCCGTGCTGATGAAGGGGCTGATGGGCCGGCACGCCGGCGGCGCGGGCCCCGAGCGGGTGGACGGCCTGTCCATCTGCTCCTCGGTGCCCGCGGTGCTGCACGAGCTGCGCGAGGTGACCCGGCGCTACTACGGCGACGTCCCGGCGGTGCTGGTGGCGCCCGGGGTGAAGACCGGGGTGCACGTGCTGATGGACAACCCGAAGGAGGTGGGCGCCGACCGGATCGTCAACGCGCTGGCCGCCAACCACCTGTACGGGGGTCCGTGCATCGTGGTCGACTTCGGCACCGCGACCACCTTCGACGCGATCAACGAGCGCGGCGACTACGTGGGCGGCGCGATCGCCCCCGGGATCGAGATCTCGGTCGAGGCGCTCGGGGTGCGCGGCGCCCAGCTGCGCAAGATCGAGCTGGCCCGGCCGCGCAACGTGATCGGCAAGAACACCGTGGAGGGCATGCAGTCCGGCGTGCTCTACGGCTTCGCCGGGCAGGTGGACGGCCTGGTGACCCGGATGGCGCGGGAGCTCTCGCCGAAGGACCCGGACGACGTGCAGGTGATCGCCACCGGCGGGCTGGCACCGCTGGTGCTGGGCGAGGCGACCACGATCGACGTGCACGAGCCGTGGCTGACCCTGATCGGGCTGCGCCTGGTCTACGAGCGCAACACGGCGAGCTGATCCACCGCGGGGGCTGCGCTGGGCCGGACGGCCGAGCGCAGCCCCCGCGGATTCACCGCCACCCGCTGGGCCATCCGGGCGGCGCGACGCGAGGCTTCCGACAAATCGGATATTCCTCACGTAGTGTCAACTCATGCCCACGCCCCACGGATCCCGCGGCGGCATGGCCTTCAGCGCCGACGAAGTGCGCGTGCTGCGCCGTGCTCTCGCCCAAGCCCTGCACCCCGCCGTGCCCGCGCAGCTGCCCTGCGGCGCCGATCTCTGGGCGGAGGACGTCCAGGAGGCGCTCCGCCTGGCCGAGGCGATCGACGAGGCCAGCTCGGAGGGCGGCCGGCTGCGCCGCTTCCTGCTCGCCGAACTGGTCCGCTACCGCGCCGCATTGCCCGGCAGCGCCCGCGGTTACCTGGAACGCCTGGAGGAGGCCGTCACCGACGGCTACCTGCCGGGGCCGGACGACCTCACCGCCCTGCGCGGCCTGATCCGCCAGCCGTGCGGCCCCGGCGAACGCAGCCGCCGCTCCCGGCTGGCCGGCCGCTGCCACGCGTTGGCCGAGGCCGCCGTCCGCGAACGGCTGGCCCGCACCACGGGCCTGCCGCACCCCGCCCTCGAGCCCGCCCCGGCCCCCGCGCGCCACCTGGCCGCCGTGCCCAGCCCCGTCACCGACCGAGCCGGAGGACCGTTCCCGATGAACACCCCCACCGAGCCCCGCCACTCCGACCGCGCCAAGCGCCCGAGCCGGATCCCGACCCCGGCCGAGCTCTTCGCCAAGCGCCCGACCCCGGAGACCGGCACGACGCCCGGGCCGGACGCCGAGGCCCCCGAGTCGGCCGAAACGCACGACGAGCAGGAGGAGTTGGCCACCGGGACCGGCTGACCGCCGACCGGCCCGGCGCGCCACCGCCCCCGAGGCGGTGGCGCGCACCGCCGCGTCGACCGGGCGCCGACCGCCGGCCTGACGCTCCGTCACATCCCGTCGGCCGCCGTCACGTTTCCCTAACGGATGCGCGGCGTTGCGGCGCTCCTGTCCGGCTGTGCCCGATTCGTTCCGCCCGCGGCCCCGTAGGGTCCGGCGGGGAACAGTCAGCCATCACGGGGGGATCCGTGCTCACCACCCAGTCACACCGCACCGCCGCCGGGGCCACCGCCCTCGCCGCGCTGCTCACCGCGGGCTTCACCGCACTGCCGGCGCACGCCGACGGCGGCGCCGCGCTCACCGTCGACGTGCCCGCCACCATCCAGCTGCCCGTCACCACGCCGAACGACCCGGGCGCCGACCCGCGCAGCGCGCTGCCGATCCGGCTCGGCCGCACCGGCAGCAGCCCGCTGCACAAGGTCAGCATCGACTTTGTGACCGGCGAGGACCTGTTCAAGGTCGCCGACCTGCACGCCGAGGGCAACGGCTGCACCGCCAAGGACGACTTCACCTGGTGCGACGAGGGCGACCTCGACACCGACGGCGTCGACACCCCCCAGAAGTTCTGGCTGACCCCGAACCCCGCTGCCAAGGCCGGCGCCACCACCAAGCTGCACCTGACGGTCAGCGCGGCGGGGGTGCCCTCCGTGCAGCAGGACGTCACCGTCACCGTCGGCGGGCCGGACCTGCTGGCCAAGCAGCCGGCCCCGGCCGACCACGTCAAACCGGGCAGCACCCTGGCCCCGGCCGTGGAGTTCACCAACCTGGGCCAGTTGCCGACCGGCGAGCTGGTGGTGGAGTTCACCGCGATGGACGGACTGGACCCCGAGCAGCTCGCCTCGAACTGCGAGTACGCGCAGGTCAAGCCGGTCTTCTCGGGCCCCGGCCAACAGAACCGGCCCGGGCGGACCGACGCGATCTGCACCCTGAAGCTCGCGGTGGCCCCGGGCGAGGTCTACACGCTCGACCCGATCCGGCTCGGCGTCTCCCCCACCGCCTACGCGACCCACAGCGAGATCGCGGTCTTTCCCGCCGAGGACGCGCCCTTCTCCGACGCCCCGCAGTGGCGGGCCACCGAGAGCTTCCACCCCGGCACCGGCGCACCGCTGACCGCGACCCGGACCACCGACCCGTCGCTCGGCAGCACCCCGCGCAAGCCCTACGACAACCGCGCCGACCTGGAGGTGAGCGTCGACAACACCGCCGACTTCCTCGCCCTCGGCAGCTGGGCTCCGCAACCGGGCGGCGCCCGGGGCACGCTGACCGCCGGGCTGCGCAACGACGGCCCCGCCGCGATCGAGTTCGACCGCAGCGGCGAGGACGTGGCCGATGTCCGGGTCACGCTGCCGCAGGGCGTGACCGCGACCGAGGTCCCCGCCGGGTGCCTCCAGGCGCAGCTCACCACCCCGGGCACGGTCTACGTCTGCCGCACCTCGTTCATGGCACCGGTCGGGGCGGGCTTCGACTTCGACTTCGGGCTCCGGCTGGCCGACCCGGGCACCGCCCGGACCGCCACGGTCGACTTCCAAAGCGAAGAGGGCATCAACAACCCCGCGCCGGTCAAGCTGCCGTGGGACCCGAACCCGGCGAACGACGCCGTCACGGTCACTCTCGGCGGTCCGGGCGCCGGGGCCACCCCGAGCACCGCGCCGACCGCCACCCCGACCGCCGGGAGCAGCGCCACCCCCACCCCGGCCGCGGCCGTGCTGCCCGCCGCCGACGACCAGCCCCCGGCCGGCCAGGACCTCGCCTACACCGGCGGCGGCAACGACGCCGGCACCCTCGCCATCGCCGGCGGCACCGCCGTCCTCCTCGGCGGCGCCGCCCTCGCCTACGCCGCCCGCCGCAGGAAGCCGGCCCCCCGCGACTGAACCGGCGGGGCCCGACGGCCCCCATCGGGCCCCGTCGGGCCCGTCCGCCCCGTCCCGGCCCGGTGATATCCGGTGGCGGGGCGGGGCGTTTCGCTCGCTACCCTGGTGAGGTGAGCGATCAGAGCAGCCTTCCCGCGACCGACGACCTTCCCGAGCAGATGCGCGTCCGGCGCGAGAAGCTCGACCGGCTCCGTGCCGCAGGGATCGACCCCTACCCCGTCGGCTTCCCCCGGACCAGCACCATCGCGGACCTCCGCGCCAAGTTCCCCGACCTGGAGCCGGACACCGCGACCGGCGAGCGGGTCGGCATCACCGGCCGGGTGATCCTGGCCCGCACCGGCGGCAAGCTGTGCTTCGCCACGCTGCGCGACGGCTCCGGCGACCTGCAGGTCATGCTCTCGCTCGACAAGCTGGGCGAGGAGCGGCTGGGCGCCTGGAAGACCGACATCGACCTGGGCGACCAGGTGGGCGTCGAGGGCGAGGTGATCACCTCGCGGCGCGGCGAGCTGAGCGTGATGGTGGACAGCTGGGCGCTGACCGCCAAGTGCCTGCGGCCGCTGCCGGACAAGCACAAGGGCCTGACCGACCCGGAGGCCCGGGTCCGCCAGCGCTACGTCGACCTGATCGTGAACCCCGAGGCGCGCGAGATGCTGGAGCTGCGCAGCAAGGTGGTCCGCTCGATCCGCCGCACCTACGAGGAGCGCGGCTACCTCGAGGTCGAGACCCCGATGCTGCAGCCGATCCACGGTGGCGCCAACGCCCGTCCGTTCGTCACCCACATCAACGCCTACGACATCGACCTCTACCTGCGGATCGCCACCGAGCTGTACCTCAAGCGGCTGGTGGTCGGCGGCGCCGAGAAGGTCTTCGAGATCAACCGGAACTTCCGCAACGAGGGCGCCGACGCGACCCACAACCCGGAGTTCACCGCCCTGGAGTCGTACGAGGCCTACGGCGACTACGACACCCAGGCCGAGCTGATCCGCGCGCTGATCGTCAACGCGGCCCGGGACGCGCTCGGCACCACCGTGGTGCGCGGCACCGACCCGCACGGGGTGGAGCACGAGATCGACCTGGCCGAGCCGTGGGAGGAGGTCAGCGTCTACCCGGGCATCTCGGCCCGGCTGGGCACCGAGGTGACCCCGCAGACCTCGGTGGAGGAGCTGCGCAAGCTCTGCGACGCGGCCGGCGTGCCCTACGAGAAGGAGTGGGGCCACGGCCAGATCGTGCTGGAGATGATCGAGCGGCTGCTGGAGGAGAACGCGATCCGGCCGACGTTCATCAAGGACTACCCGACCGAGGTCTCGCCGCTGACCCGCCAGCACCGCTCGATCCCGGGCGTGGCCGAGAAGTGGGACCTGGTGATCTTCGGCACCGAGGTCGGCACCGCCTACTCCGAGCTGATCGACCCGGTCGAGCAGCGCGCCCGGCTGACCGCCCAGTCGCTGCTGGCGGCCGGTGGCGACGTCGAGGCGATGCAGGTGGACGAGGACTTCCTGCGGGCGCTGGAGTACGCGATGCCGCCCACCGGTGGCCTCGGGCTCGGCGTCGACCGCCTGATCATGCTGCTGACCGGCAAGAACATCCGGGAGACCGTGATGTTCCCGCTGGTGAAGCCGGAACTCAAGAAGGCCTCGGACTCCGCTCAGGCCACCGAGGACGCCACGGCAGTCAAGGGAGAGTGACCTCATGCAGTACGTCAGCGCGATCGTGCCGCCGCTGGTGATGGCGATCGGCTTCGGCTTCCTGGTGCGGGCGATCATCCGCAGCCAGGGCGGGGCCCAGAAGAGCAAGGAGGACGCGGCCGTCGAGGCGATGCAGGCCGCGGCCACCGCCAAGGCGGCCGAGTAGGCGCTGCGCAGGCATGGCGAAGGCCGCTCCCCCCCGGGGGAGGGGGCGTTGTCCCCCCCCTCCCCCCTCCCCCCTCCCCCCTCCCCCCCCCCCCCCCCCCCCCCCCCCCCCCCCCCCCCCCCCCCCCCCCCCCCCCCCCCCCCCCCCCCCCCCCCCCCCCCCCCCCCCCCCCCCCCCCCCCCCCCCCCCCCCCCCCCC